>NZ_JAZHSH010000001.1:1500000-1800000 GCF_040100845.1 Chengkuizengella sp. SCS-71B
ATAAAATAGCTATAAAACGAGATACCTTTAATTTCATTTTTGTGCCTCTTTCTAATTGACATCATATCAGTAAATAGTTATTTTGTTTCGAAACAAATCATATCATATATTAAGTAACATTGCATGTAAATCTGGTATAGATATAAAGTGCTAAAATTTTTAACTATATTTCTTATGTTGAAAAAGTTACAATAGAGTCGATTGAATTTTTAAAAACATAGGAGGTATATTGATTGTGAGCACATTAGATTATGATGTTGTTGTACTTGGCGGTGGTACAGGTGGGTATGTAGCTGCTATTAAGGCTGCGCAATTAGGCAAAACCGTTGCTATAGTAGAACGCGAAAAATTAGGAGGAACATGTTTGCATAAAGGGTGTATTCCAAGCAAATCATTTCTCCGCAGTGCTGAAGTATATGCAACTATGAATAACAGTGAAGAATACGGAATTAGTGCATCTTCAATTCAGCTGCATTTTGAAAAAGTCCAAAACAGAAAAAACAAAATAGTAAATCAACTACATAAAGGTATAGAGTTTCTAATGAAAAAAAATAAAATAGATGTATTTTATGGAAATGGACGTGTGATTGGACCTTCCATTTTCTCACCTAGAAGTGGTGCGATTGCTATTGAATCAGATATTGAAGAAAACAATAAGACACTTGTACCAAAAAATTTAATTATTGCAACAGGCTCACGTCCTCGACTTTTACCAAATCTAAAGGTAGATGGAGATTTAATTCTAACAAGTGATGAAGCCTTAGATATGGATGAGTTACCTAAATCGATCATTATTGTTGGCGGTGGTGTGATTGGTGTTGAGTGGGCTTCTCTACTTCATGATTTTGGAGTAGAAGTAACGATTGTTGAAACTGAAAAAAACATCATTCCAACGGAGGATGAACAGATTTCCAAAGAATTAGAGCGTATATTTAAAAAGAGAAAAATAAAAATTTTAAAAAATGCAATGTTGCTTACAGATAGTGTTGAAACTGAAAATGGAATGGTTAAAATGAAAGTGAAACAAAAGGACTCCGAAATAGATTTAATGGCTGAAAAAATGCTTTTATCTGTTGGGAGACAAGCAAATGTAGAAAATTTGGGGCTTGAAAATACAGATATTAAAGTAGAAAAAGGGTTTATTAAAGTCAATAAATACTTACAAACAAATGAGTCTCATATTTATGCAATTGGTGATGTAATTGGAGGATTGCAGCTTGCGCACGTGGCGAGTCACGAAGGGATTTTAGCTGTTGAACATGCAGCAGGACATGAGGTTCATCCAATGTTGTTCCAAAATATTCCACGCTGTGTATATACTCGTCCTGAAGTTGCCAGCGTAGGTTGGACAGAACAACAAGCTAAAGAGAAAGGGTTTGATGTGAAAACAGCATCGATCTCATTTAAAGCAATTGGAAAAGCATTAGTTTATGGCAGTAATGATGGTTTCGTAAAAGTCATCGCAGATAGAGAAACCAATGATATTTTAGGAGTGCATATGATTGGCCCTCACGTAACAGATTATATATCTGAAGCAGGGTTAGCGTTAGTATTAGATGCTACGCCTTGGGAAGTAGGACAAACTATACACGCTCATCCTACTTTGTCTGAAGCTTTGGGAGAAGCTATGCTTGGAGTGGATGGAAATGCAATTGGCATCTAAATATAAAACTGATATAATGATACTAGAGTTAAGTATTAAGACCTGATATTAAGTTCTCATTATAATTTAAGGAGGAGGTTTTCTCCATGATGAATTCAGTAGGTCAATTAAACAAACATGAAAAGCTTGGCTTAACAGATCAACATTTTATAGAAATGTATTCCTTAATGGTATTAGCAAGGAAATATGATGAGCGAGCTTTGTTATTGCAGAGAGCAGGGAAAATTAATTTTCATGTCTCAGGTATAGGTCACGAAACGACTCAAGTTGCAGCAGCCTTTGCACTAGAAAAACAAAAGGATTATTTTCTTCCTTATTATCGTGACTATGGGTTTGTGTTAGCTGCTGGAATGACACTGAAAGAGCTGTTTCTGTCTCTATTTGCTAAAGCAGAAGATCCGAATAGTGGCGGTAGACAGATGCCAGGTCATTTTGGTCATAAAAAGCATCATATTGTTACAGGTTCAAGTCCTGTAACAACACAAGTTCCACATGCTGTAGGATTTGCGCTTGCAGCAAAAATGAAAAAAGAGGACTTTGTTTCATATGTTTCTTTTGGTGAAGGTTCCAGTAATCAGGGAGATTTCCATGAGGGTTGTAATTTTGCAGGTGTTAATAAGTTGCCTGTCATTTTTATGTGTGAAAATAATCAGTATGCAATTTCTATTCCGTTTGAAAAACAAGTGGCGTGTGAAAGTATAGCTGATCGAGCTCTTGGATATGGTTTTCCAGGAATAAAAGTTGACGGCAATGATCCCCTCGAAGTGTATAAAGTTGTAAAAGAAGCTCGAGAAAGAGCGATTAAAGGTGAGGGACCAACGCTTATCGAAGCAGTTACTTATCGATTGTCTCCACACTCTACTTCAGATAATGATATGATCTATCGTACAAAGGAAGAAGTAGAGGCACATAGACAAGCAGATGGATTACCAAAATTTAAACAATATCTAATAGATTGCGGTTTATGGAGCGAAGAACAAGATCAGCAGTTGTTGGAAAAAATAAAAGAAGAAATGAAAGAAGCGACAAAGTATGCTGAACAGGCTCCTTATCCAAACCCTGAAGAAGCACTAACGCATGTATATGCAGACGAAGGAGGCGGAACGAAGTGACTGAAATAAGTTACCTTGATGCCATACGAACAGCGATGTCAGAGGAAATGCGCAGAGATGACAACGTATTTGTCCTTGGTGAGGATGTTGGGGTTAAAGGTGGAGTTTTCACGGCAACAAAAGGTCTTATAGAAGAGTTTGGAGAAAACAGGGCATTGGATACTCCCTTAGCTGAGTCAGCTATTGCGGGCGTTGCTATTGGTGCTGCAATGTATGGTATGCGTCCAATTGCAGAAATGCAATATTCCGATTTTATGCTTCCAGCAACGAACCAAATTATAAGTGAAGCGGCTAAGATTCGTTACCGATCAAATAATGATTGGGATTGTCCAGTAGTAATTAGAGCTCCAATTGGTGGAGGTATTTTTGGAGCTTTATATCATTCTCAATGTCCCGAATCCATTTTTTTTGGAACACCTGGGTTGAAAATTGTTGTTCCATCGACTCCATATGATGCAAAGGGTTTGTTGAAATCAGCAATACGTGATCCTGATCCAGTTATTTATTTTGAACATAAAAAATGCTATCAATCCATCATTTCTCAAGTACCTGATGATGATTTTGTAGTTCCGATTGGAAAAGCAGATGTAAAAAGGGAAGGTACGGATGTCACAGTTATAACTTATGGTTTAACCGTACATTTCGCACTAGAGGCAGCTGAGCAATTAGAGCAAGAAGGAATTAGTGCACACATTTTAGATTTGAGGACTCTCCAACCTTTAGATGTTGAAGCTATTTTAGAAGCAACTGCAAAAACAGGGAAAGTCCTTATCATTCATGAGGACAATAAAACTGGTGGTGTTGGTGCAGAAGTATCAGCTATTATTTCTGAAAAATTATTATTTGAACTTGATGCTCCTATAAAGAGGTTATGTGGTTATGATGTTCCAGCTATGCCTTTCAGCCCAACTTTAGAGAAGTATTATATGTTAAGCACAGAAAAAGTAAAAGACGCCATAAAAGAATTAGCATTATTTTAAAAGAAATGAGGTAGTATTCCTATGATTCAAGAAATCACAATGCCACAGCTTGCAGAGAGCGTGGTTTCTGCAACAATCGTAAAATGGTTAAAAAGCCCTGGTGATTTTATTGAAGAATTTGAACCTTTATGTGAAATAATGACAGAAAAAGTGACAGCTGAATTACCTAGTACTGTCGAAGGTGTTTTACAAGAGATTTTCATAGAAGAAGGCGCAACTGTTGACGTAGGTACAGTCATTTGTAATATTAAAATCAAACAAGATGAAAGCGTATCTAATGTTCAAGAAGTCTCCTCACAGATTCAACAAGTAGAAAGAGATGCAATAAATAATGTTGCTTCTGATCCTGATCAAAGCATGAGAAATCGATATTCACCTGCGGTTCAAAGAATCGCAGCGGAAAACCATGTGGATCTAAACCTAGTTCATGGAACAGGGGTAGGGGGAAGGATTACTAGAAAAGATGTATTACATTATATCGAAAATAAACCTGAGGAACCAATGGTATCCATCTCTTCTCAAGCTGCAGTTATACCTGAAATTAAAAAAGTAGAAGCTGTTGGAAAAACTGGACTTTCAGCTCCTCCAAAACCTTTGGTTGAGGATAATCAAAAAGAAGCAGAAAATGAGTATTTTATCGATGTAACTCCCGTTAGAAGTGCTATTGCTTCAAATATGAGAAAAAGTGTAACTGAAATCCCTCATGCTTGGACGATGGTTGAGGTGGATGTTACAAATTTAGTAAATTTAAGAAATAAAGTGAAACAGGAATTCTTTCAAAAAGAAGGAGTTAACTTAACTTACTTAGCTTTTATTATTAAAGCGGTTGTGAATGCAATAAAAGATTATCCTATTTTAAATTCTTCTTGGGCAGAGAACAAAATTATTGTTAAAAAAGACATTAATATTTCATTGGCTGTTGGTACAGAGGATTCAGTTTATGTTCCAGTCATTAAACACGCTGATCATAAAACGATTGCTGGAATAGCTAAAGATATTGATTCATTAACGAAAAAAACAAGAGCAGGGAAGTTAACATTAGATGATATGCAAGGTGGCACTTTTACTTTAAATAATACAGGAGCTTTTGGTTCCATTTTATCGAATCCGATTATTAGTTATCCGCAGGCAGCAAACTTATCGTTTGAATCGATTGTAAAGAAACCAGTAGTTATCGATGATATGATTGCTGTTCGTTCAATGGTTAACATGTGCTTATCTCTTGATCATCGAATTCTTGATGGTGTCATTTGTGGCAGGTTCTTACAAAGAGTGAAAGAAAATATTGAATCTTTTGGACTTGAGACTAAACTATATTGAAATTAAGAATATAAAAGGGTATCTCAACTTAAAGAATAAGCGGATACCCTTTTTTGTACGACATTTTATAAAATATAATTTAATCAATTTTTACCAATTGTTAAATGCCTAATATAGAAACACCAGTTACAACTACAGACAATAACATAGACGCTATCATTACATAAATAATTATTTTAAACCATAATTTATTTTTGCCCATACATTTACATCTCCTTTTGGTCATACTAAAATAGTACTATACTGGCTATCACAAATGAGCCAAGCTATATAATTATATTGTAACTTATAATACATATCGGAGGGAAGAGTTTTGATACAAGAAAAACGTTTAGTGGATGAGTTTATAGAGTTAGTACAGGTAGATAGCGAAACAACATTTGAAAAGGAAATATCCATTGTCTTAAAAGAAAAGTTCACTCAATTGGGACTTTCCGTGTTTGAAGATGATGCAGAGGAAAAAACTGAACATGGGGCTGGGAACTTAATTGCAACCTTAGAGGCAACTAAAGGAAAGGAAAGTGTGTCTCCAATTTATTTTACATGTCATATGGACACTGTAGCTCCAGGCAAAGGAATTAAACCTCAGATTGATGATGATGGTTATATTCGTTCTGATGGTACAACGATTTTAGGTAGCGACGATAAAACGGGTATCGCAGTGATGTTTGAAGTAATTCGTGTTCTTAAAGAGGAAAATATACCACATGGTAAAATACAATTTGTAATTACTGTCGGTGAAGAAGCAGGACTTGTAGGAGCATGTGTATTTGATCCAAAACATTTGGATGCAAGTTTTGGTTATGCTTTAGATTCCGATGGCAAAGTCGGTGAAATATGTGTAGCTGCACCATTCCAAACTCATGTAGACGTTGTGATCAAAGGGAAAACTGCTCATGCTGGGGTTAGCCCTGAAAAAGGAATCAGTGCAATACAAGTTGCAAGTAAAGCCATTTCAAGAATGAAATTAGGTAGAATTGATCCTGAAACATCAGCAAATATTGGAAGCTTTGATGGTCGAGGACCTCGTAATGTAGTAAGCGATAAGGTTGTCATTGTTGCTGAAGCAAGAAGTCTTGTGAAGGAAAAAATGGTCAACCAAGTGAATGAAATGAGAGAAGCTTTTTATTCTACTGCAGAGGAATTTGGTGCAGAGGTTGAATTTGAAACAGAAGAACTCCCAGGATTTTTCTTTGATGAAACAGCACCATTAGTTAAATTAGCTATGAAATCAGCAGAGAAAATTGGACGTGAATCAAAAACAACTCATTCAGGTGGAGCAAGTGACGCAAACATCTTTAATGGAATGGATGTACCAACAGTTAATTTATCTGTAGGTTATGAGAATATTCATACAACTGCTGAACAAATGCCAATTGAAGAATTAGTGAAAAGTGCTGAGCTAGTACTACAAATTGTGAAAGATGTTACTGATGGAGAGTAACAACTTATAAGTTGTTATCGTGAGATTTAATAAAGAGAAAAATTATTTCCCCCGTATGCATTGTTAGTACACAAGCTTATGCCTTGAAAGTTAAACAATATGTACAGGGGGTATTTTAATGCACTAGTTTATGTGGAATCCCTTAGTGGATTGTATTATTACAAGTGTTTATATTGAAAACGATTTTATACATCTAGAAGGAGTGCGTTCTTTGGATACAAAAACTATAGAAAATACGAATGAAAAACTTCCATTAGGAATTTCTGGATTAGGAGGCTGGTTAATATTAGTACAGATTGGATTGTATGGAACAATCTTAATGTTAATTGCTCAGATCTTTTTATATATAATACCATCATTCAAACCTGAGACATGGAGTTTAATTACTTCTCCAGAATCAGTATATTACCACTCTTTATTGGGCCCTTTAATTGTTTTTGAAGCTGTTGCAAATTCATTAATGTTAATATTTTGTATATTTATACTATTCAATTTTTATAAAAAGAAATCTAAGTTGCCTCTGTTAATGATCTTCTTTTATAGTAGCAGTTTACTTATTTTAACAATTGATATGATTGCGATATATCAAATTACTCAATTTGAAGATGATGAGAGTCAAATAAGAGATTTTGTTAGAATGCTAATTACTTGCTTGATATGGATACCATATTTTATTAAATCTAAAAGAGTGAAAAATACTTTTGTGAGATAATTAAATTCTTAACATTACAAAAAAGTAGGGCAAGGTTGAAACCCTTGTTGCTACTTTTATTGTTTATAAACCATCAATTGTTCAATTTTTGTATTACGTTATGTTTTGGTAACTGATTGTAAAATGAAGTTCGGCTAACTCTGAGCTTGGATTTATATATTTATGTGCATTATCTGCTTTAAAACAGATCGAATCATGTTTCTGTAAAACATAGGTGTTTCCCCTTACTTCAATGGTTAATTCACCAGACATAACTGTCACATATTCAACAACACCTGCAGGATGTGCTTCAGACTCATATTCACTATAGGGTTGTAAATATCCTCTAAACAATTCAAAAGACTGAGAATTATTATTAAACATATGTTCAACTATAAATACTTTGTCAGAACTATTGAATTGAAAACCTTCCTTTTTACGAGAAATTAGAACATCCGATTCAACTGAAAACAAACTAGTTAGGGGGACAGATAAGCCACTTGCTATTTTCCATAACACTGACAATGTAGGATTTGCTTCGCCCCTTTCTATTTTACCTAATGTTAATTTGCTAACCCCTATATGATTGGCCAATCCCTCTATGCTAAGTCCTTTCATAGATCTTAAATTTCTTAACTTTGTACCAACTCGTTTTCCAACCTGTTCTTCATCCCAAAAATTATCAGAATTCATGCTTACCCCCATATTACTTTTGCATTTAAATCCATTATATATTTTTATTGTTTAAAATAAATTTTAATAAATTTTAATATACAATTCAACTAAAAAGTGTTGTCATATATTAAATACATATAATATAATTACCTATAAGTATATTATAATATACATTTGGAGGATGGGATATTAGATGAATAGTCATTTATTTAAAAAAGGAGCTATAGCTGCCTTACCTTTAGTTATAGGTTATTTACCTGTTGGTATTGCCTTTGGTATTATCGCACAAGAAACAGGTATATCATTATTTCATTCTGTACTCATGTCGAGTGTTGTTTATGGGGGAGCAAGTCAGTTTATGATGTTGAATATGTTTGCCACAGGATCAGGTTTTTTTGAAATTATACTTGCTACATTTATCATTAACTTTCGATTTTTTGTCATGAGTTTATCTCTGAATCAGTTATTTAATAAGGTCCCTAAACGGTGGAAAACTTTTTTAGCCTTAGGTCTCACTGATGAAACATTTGCTGTTGCCTCTATAAATAATAGACCTAATGTTTATTTTTTGGTTGGATTATTTCTGACTTCCTATGTATCTTGGATCGTAGGCACATTATTAGGAGCATTGCTTTCAACAATTATACCTTCTAGCATTAGTGAAAGTATGTCTATAGCACTTTATGCATTATTTATTGGTTTGCTCATACCCGCTGTGAGAACGGCATGGAAATATGGTTTAGTGGCTGTTATTAGCATGTTGATAAATGGGATTTTTAGTGGATGGTTATTAATCAGCAGTGGCTGGTCTATGTTGTTAGCCACTTTATTAGGCAGTTTGGTTGGGGTTTTCATTTTTAAAGGGGAGAAGCAACATGATTGACTCTGTTTTATTAATTATTCTAGGGATGTCTCTTGCAACAATGTTTCCACGTTATTTACCTGTATGGATTGTTGAGCGTTTCATAATGCCTAATTGGATAAAGTTATGGTTAAGTTATATTCCTTACGCTGCATTAGGAGCACTTATTTTTCCTGGAATTTTAACGATTGAAGAAGGTGAGCCTTGGATTGGTTTAATAGGAGGGATTATAGCTACTTGTCTTGTTTTACTAAGATTAAATATATTATTTGTGATATCAGGTTCGGTTCTTGTTGTGTTCTTATTAAAATTATACATGTAGTTGATCATTTTATTAGAAGTAAAACATCAACAATATCTAAAGCAACAGAAAAAAGGAGGGGAAAACCCTCCTTTAGTATTTTTTAAAATTAATCTCTGTCTTTTCCCTTATCCTTGTTTTTATCTTTTCCATGTCTTTTATCGTTACTTTCTTTATCTTCATTAATTTCACTTTTGATTTCATCTTTTGTTTTACCTTCATAATCAATCCCATTTTGCACTGCTTTTTTGATCCAGCCTTCACTTAGTTGACTATTTTCAGATTTCAACTCATCAATTGCTTCAAAAATTTCTTCTTTAGATAGGCCTTCTATATCAATACCTAAATTCATAGCTTTTTTCTGCCATCCATATAAGTGGTTATCTTTTTCATTAACTGGTTCTTGTTCTTCAACTTCTTGTTCAATTTTTTCTTCAAAATACTGTTTAATTTCTTCTCGAATTTCTGTGTTTGATTTGCCTTCAGTGTCAATTCCTAAAAATTCAGCAAAGTTAATTAATCTTTCTTCAGAAAATTCGAAATCATAATCATCTTCTACTTCTTTGATTGCTTCTCGAACTTCTTCTAAAGTCATACCTTCAATGTCAATACCAAGCAGCTCTGCAATGGTTTGTAGTTGATCAGAAATTTCTGTCATATGATTCATTCTAATGGCTTCAAGAAGCTCCTCTTTAGATTGACCCTCAGTATCGATGCCAAGATTCTCTGCAATGACTTTTAATTCTTCTAACGTTAATTGCAGTTGTGATTGTTTATAATATTTAATTTTTTCTCTAATTTCTTCAATAGATAAATCAATAAATTCTAAATCTAATTCTATTGCCAATTCAGTAAATAATGAATCTTGAGCCTCTTTGATGGATTTGCGAATCTCTTCAGCTGTTTGATTCTCGATTTCTATTCCAAATCGTTCTGCAATGGCTTCTAACTCCTCCAAAGATAAATCGTCATCTTTGATGGCTTCTCTAATTTCCTCATGAATTTCCTCCATTGTTTTATCCTCAATATCAATGTCAAGTTTTCCTGCGATGTTCTCTAACTCCTCCATAGATGATTGGTTATGTCTTTCTTTTATAACCTTTCTGATATCTTCTCGCAATTGTTGGTTAGATTTATCGTCCGTATCAATACCCATTCCTTCAGCAATAACAATTAATTCTTCAATTGATAAGTTTTCGAACTTCTCTTTAGCGGCCTTTTGAATTTCTTCACGTAATTCTTCTTTGGATTTATCCTCTATATCTATGCCAAAACGTTCTGCTATTTCTTCTAAATGATCCTTTTCTATCATTTGATAGATATTTGTTCGTTCTGTATTTGACTCATGTGCATTAGCAATTCCTATGACTCCTGCGCTTCCACCTCCAATTAATAATGCTGATAAAGCAACTGAACTTATCACTTTTTTCATAAATGTTCACTACTCCTAGGTTGTATGTATTTTTTGGTATATATTTATTATAAAAAATGAATATAAATGATAGGTTAAGTTAACCTTAAAATAACATTAAAAAATTTTGATGTTCTTTTTTTACTAGAAAACTAGATTAAGAACTACAAAATTTTAGCTCACACGACGTTAAAAGCACATAAATCGTACTTTAAATGTTTTTATTAGCATAATATCAATTGAGAGAGTGAGATTTGAGGAAGGGTGTAAATAGGGATGATAAATTGGAGAATTGGTATCGTAACAAAAATTGATAAAGCTAAAGATAACGTACAGTTCATCCAAGTGAAAGAAGAAAATGGTGAAATAATAAAAGCAATTCATTATACAGATGTTCACCCTTCAGTACAGATCGGATATGAAGTATTATTAAATACAACTGCTGTTGATTTACAATTAGGTTCAGGTGGATTTCATTTTGTTTATATGATTTTAAACAATAAAAAATATTTAAATAAGGGAGAAAGTAACAATAGATTTAAAAATAGTAGTAAAAGCATTCCTAAGAAAATAGGTCACATAATGAAGTTGAGATATACTCCTCAACAAAGAGCAGTACTCACATGTGAGGAGGCAGATAGTCCAACTCATTCGTTATTTTTGGAAGAAAGAAATTTAGAAGGTACACCCGTACTTATTGGTGAACTACATAGCATGCTACCCATATTATGCACTTGGCTGCAATATAAACAAAATCAAGACAGAATTTCTAATGAATTAAAAATTGGATATGTAATGAGTGATGGAGGAGCTTTGCCTATTTCGTTCAGTGAACATGTAGCTCAATTAAAAAACATAAATTGGATTGAAGGAACAATTACGTATGGACATTCGTATGGTGGAGATATTGAGGCAGTTAATAAATTTACTGCTTTAATTGCAGCGAAACATATTTTACAAGCCGATATCATTATTGTTCTAATGGGTCCAGGTATTGTTGGCACAGGTACAAAATTAGGGCATACTGGGATTGAGGCTGGGGAAATTGCAAATGCTGTATCTATTCTTGGAGGTATTCCTATTATGACCACACGTATTAGTTTTCATAGGGAACGTGATAGGCATAAAGGAATAAGCCATCATGTTCTAACAACTCTATCTAACATCACATTACAAAGCTCAAGAGTACCGATACCTTTAAATTTGCCGAAGGAATATATAGATCATATTCAAAAGCAACTAACTGATTATCATCTTTATAAGAAGCATATTATCACATTGAATACAGAATTATTTATTGATGAAGTAGAAAAAAGTATGGAGTTATACCCTTATCCAATTAAGTCGATGGGAATGGAATTACACGAAGATCCATATTTTTTTCTTGGGGTTTGTTGTGCTGCCCAAGATGCTTTGGATGTTGTGAAGTGGGAGCGATAGAATTTAAATAATCAACTAGTGTAATATGTTTATATTTAGATTGTTTTATTAAAGAATTAAGGTGAGAACGAATTTCCCATGCCTTTCCTACGAAAGTAATTTGATTTTGTAAAATATAAGATTTCATTGTTCAACATTCCCTTCACATGTTAAGATATTTTAAAAAAATAATTACGTAAGTTGTAGTATTTCAAATATTATATGACCATAATGGACAAGTTATGTATAAATATGGGGGGATTTTGTGATGAGCCACAAACCATCTAATGGAGAATTTAATCAAAGATTTGAAGAAATAACTGTGGAGACTGAACAGATTTTCAAAGGGAAAATTATTTCGTTACAAGTCGACAAAGTGAAACTTCCAAATGGGAAAATGTCAGCTCGGGAAATTGTTAAACATCCAGGTGCTGTAGCGGTGTTAGCAATATATGAAGATAAAATGATTGTTGTAGAGCAGTATCGTAAACCTTTAGAAAAAAATCAGATTGAAATTCCTGCCGGTAAATTAGATCCTGGTGAAGAACCAAAGGAAGCGGCACTTAGAGAACTGAAAGAAGAAACAGGATTTGATTGTGGTTCCATAAAACATATCAACTCTTTTTATACCTCACCAGGATTTGCGGACGAGAAAATCTTTCTGTTTTTAGCCGAGGAGTTAACAAGAGGAGAAATGAAACTTGATGAAGATGAGTTCTTGTCATGTGATAGTATTACTTTAGAGCAAGCACTAGAATATATAAAGGAAGAGAAAATAAGCGATGCCAAAACGATCACAGCTATTTATGCTTGGCAAATCTATAAATTAACAGGGAAAATTTAGAATGCAGACATATTATGCAGATTTACATATACATATTGGACGAACGAACAAGGGCAAGGCGGTTAAGATAACAGCAAGTAAGGATTTAACCTTCTATAACATAATGGAAGAAGCTTCCACGCGAAAAGGAATGGACATTATCGGCATCATTGATTGTCAGTCTCCAGCTGTTCAAGAAGATATTCTTTATTATTTAAATGAAGGTTCGATGAAAGAAGTGGATGGTGGAGGTATTCAATTTAGAAATACAACGATGATGCTAGGAAGTGAAATAGAGATTTGTGACGAGGGGTTTGGACCGGCTCACGTATTAGCCTATTTACCAAATTTACAAAACATGATGGATTTTACTAGATGGATGAGCAAACATATGAAAAATGTAAATTTAAGTACTCAAAGGCTTTATGTGCCAGCAAAAATACTACAAGAAGAAGTGATTGGAAGAGATGGTTTATTCATTCCAGCGCATATTTTTACACCTCATAAGAGTGCATATGGTAGCTGTTCCTCTAAACTTTCACATGTATTCAATTTAGATTTTATCTCTGCAGTCGAATTAGGATTAAGTGCAGACTCAGAAATGGCTGGTTTAATTTCAGAGTTAAATGATATTCCTTTTTTAACAAATTCAGATGCCCATTCGTTAGGGAAAATAGCTAGAGAATATAATCAGTTAAGACTAAAGCGTCCAACTTTTTCTGAATTTAAAAAAGCACTGCTTCGTAAGGATGGCCGTGAAGTATCAGCAAATTTCGGATTGAATCCAAAGTTAGGCAAATATAATCGAACTTATTGTTCTAATTGTTCCTCTATTATTGAAGAAAACAAATCTGTCCTTCAAAGATGCACTTATTGTGGAAGTGAGAAAATAGTACGGGGAGTATTTGATCGTATTACTCAAATAGCTGACCAGGAAAGTTCAAGGAACAATAAACCTCCATATTTTTATCAAGTTCCCTTGGAGTTTATTCCTGGACTGGGACCAAGAAAATTAAATCTACTGCTATCCCGTTTTGGCACTGAAATGAATGTACTCCATCTTGCCACTAGAGAGCAAATTAGTGAAGTAGTTGGAGAAAAATTATCAGATTTAATTATGTTAGCAAAAGAAGGGAGAAGTCTGATAATGACAGGAGGAGGAGGAACCTATGGGAAGATAACATAATTCTTAAGTTCAAAAATCCCATTTTGAAACCTCAAATTGTTCGAATCTACCTCTATTAATTTGTCATAGTTTAATTCTTAGATTCATAGAATGTAACAATAGGACAATAGGAGGAAAGAATTGTATGAATATGCAGTATTACTTGAAAGAGCATCTCTCTCTCTATATCTTTGTTTCGGTATTATTTTTAATGGGTATTATTTTTGGAGCGTTGATGGTAAATGCATTATCATTTGAGCAAACAGAGGACATGTCAAGTTATCTTGGAAGTTTTTTTAAAATGATAAATCAGGAAACGGATTTAAGCAGTAAACAGCTCTTACAGGAAACCTTTGGCTTACACTTGAAATGGATGCTTTTAATTTGGGTACTAGGTTTATCAGTAATTGGGTTACCATTTATTCTAATTCTTGATTTTTTAAAAGGTGTTCTGATCGGTTTTACGACTGGGTATATTGTTGGTGAACTTTCATGGGATGGGTTTCTATTTGCACTTGTATCTATTGCGCCTCAAAATTTGATTATTGTCCCAGTCATTATTATCGCTAGTGTATCGGGAATTTCCTTTTCTATTTATTTAATTAAAAACCGTTTCCTGCAAAAAAGAGGGAATATGTCAAAACCCTTTATGACGTATTCATTTTTAATATTATCTTTAATAGGTATTCTTTTCGTCATATCCTTATATGAAACGTATTTAACTCCTTCAATTATGAAATGGATCACCCCGATGTTATTGTCTGTTTGACTTTACTCATGACCTCCCACTATAATGATACTAGGATGATAGGATTGGCAATTTTGTTATGTTTATATAGAGTTCTTCTTACAGATGATTGAGTATTTTAGGGGGAAGGAATATGGAGGCGCGGATTGAAAAAATCAAACAGCAGTTACAAGCTCAAGGTTATAAATTAACACCTCAACGTGAAGCAACTGTTCGCGTTTTATTAGAAAATGAAGAGGATCATTTAAGCGCTGAAGATGTATACATGCTCGTGAAGGATAAGGCCCCCGAAATTGGTCTTGCTACTGTTTATCGCACTTTGGAACTTCTGAATGAATTACATGTAGTTGAGAAAATGAATTTTGGTGATGGTGTTGCAAGGTATGATCTAAGAAATAATGATAAAAATCACCACCATCATCATCTCATATGTGTTCAATGTGGAGCAGTAGATGAAATTATGGAAGATTGGTTAGGTCCTTTAGAGGAGAGACTTGCTAAAGAGTATAACTTTAAAGTTATTGATCATCGCCTTGATTTTCAAGGTATATGTCATCGCTGTAATGAAAAACAATAAAAACATATTATATACAACTCGCTCTCATACTCGTAGAAATCAGTGATGGGGGTATTTTTGTTTTTTTTTGGAAATCCTATCTCATAGTTAATATTTTATTTTAAAATGGATACAAAATATATCATAGTTAGTATAACTTAAGGAGCGTGTTTTGAAGTGATCATCGGAGTGCCAAAAGAGGTAAAAGTAAATGAAAATCGTGTGTCTTTAACACCTGCAGGTGCAGGAATGCTGACGCAATCAGGTCATCAAGTCTTCTTGGAAAAAGGAGCAGGAGAAAATAGCGGTTTCTTAGATGAAGATTATATTCAAGAAGGGGTTAATATTTTACCTACTGCTCATGACGTATGGTCTAAGGCAGAAATGATTATTAAAGTAAAAGAACCTCTTCCCTCAGAATATGAATTATTTCAAGAAAATCAAGTTGTATTTACATATTTGCACCTTGCAGCTGCTGGTGATTTAACAGATCATTTATTACAAAAAAACGTAACTTCAATCGCTTATGAAACCATTCAATTACCAACGGGTGAATTACCTTTATTAACTCCAATGAGTGAAGTCGCAGGGAGAATGTCTGTTCAAGTTGGGGCGCAGTTTTTAGAAAATTACTATGGCGGACGAGGTGTTCTTTTAGGTGGTGTACCAGGAGTTCCACCAGGTGATGTGTGTATTATTGGAGGAGGTGTTGTTGGTACAAATGCAGCCAAAATGGCATTAGGTATGGGGGCAAGTGTAGTTATAGTCGAAAAAAGTGCGCAACGAATGAGACAATTAGATGATTTATTTAATGGAAGAGTCCGTACATTAATGTCCAATCCATACAATATTTTAAGTGCTGTTCAAAAAGCAGATTTATTAATCGGCGCTGTATTAATACCAGGAGCACGTGCCCCTAAATTAGTAACAGAAGATATGGTAAAACAAATGAAAAATGGTGCAGTTGTAGTTGATGTTGCAGTGGATCAGGGTGGCACGATTGAGACGATCGACCGAGTAACTTCTCATAGTGAACCGACTTATGAAAAATATGGGGTTATTCATTATGCTGTTGCTAATATGCCTGGTGCCGTACCAAGAACATCAACATTAGCTTTAACCAATGTGACAATGCCATATGTTATGGAACTAGCTAATAAAGGATTTGATCAAGCAATTAAAGAAAACCAAGCATTAAAATTAGGTGTGAATACTTATAAAGGAAAATTAACTTATAAAGCTGTTGCAGATGCTGTTGATCACCCTTTCAATCCATTAGATGAAATCCTATAAAATTTATTTTAATTTAAATACAATTATTTCAATATACATCCCACTTCCGAGTTGAAGTGGGTGTTTTATATATTTTTTTTTAGGTGGGTAAAATAGTAGATTTTATGTAGAATTATGTATAACATTATATTATAGATTTTCTAACTAAGCAGAAAGGGGATTTAGGAATGAACGGAGATCTTAAAAGAAATTTAGATGATATCGAAAGTGCTAAGGAAACGATGAGGGAACAAAAGAGTCTTGTTCAAGGTTTGGTGGATCATTCTAATGACGTTGCTGTCCATGCTTCCGATGTAATGGAAAAGGTAGGGAACATTAAATTATTATCTTCCCATACTGTTAATTTATCACAAGAAGGAGAGAAGCAAATTGAACAAACGGTAGCTCAAATGGAGCAAATAAATCAGAGAACAGAAGATATTGCAAAAAAGATGAATACTTTAACAGAGCTTTCTACAGATATATTACAAGTGGTTGATGTATTACAGCAGATTGCATCTCAGACAAAGTTATTATCACTAAATGCTGCAATAGAAGCTGCACGAGCAGGAGATCATGGAAGAGGTTTTGGTGTAGTTGCTTCTGAAGTGCGAAAACTAGCAGAAAGTAGTGAGAAATCTTCAAAAGAAGTTGAAAGTATAATCAGTCAGATTACAAAAGAAATTAATGATCTAGTAAAAGAAACAAATAATAGTGAGAAAGATACTGAGAAGGGCAAAACAGATGTTGAAAATGCAAAACAAAAATTCCTAATGATTCAATCCGCAGTTGACACATTAAGCAAAGATAACGAGGAAGTGTTTCTGAAAGCTACAGCGATGAACGAAATTAGTGTAACTATTAGTGAATTAAGCAAACCTATCGCTGACAATCGAGAACGGATATCTCAAGGTGTTGACGCAGCTGTGAATATCGCTGAAATATGTGAAGTGAAAACTACATAATCTTCTGTTTTGGGGAATATAAATTTTTTGTGTAGATTTACACAAAATTTCTTACGTTCTCTCTGTTTTAATCTCTGTTTTAATACATAGTTTAACCATTAAAAAAGAACCAACATTTTCTTTTTGAATGTGTTGGTTCTTGTGTTTATTACGATATAAGTAATCTTTTTTTGTTTTTGTTTTTCTTGTATGCATGTCGATTAATGCAAAGGGGCTTCGGTTTTCAGCTGGATTCCTTCTTCCTTCTCGTTCCAATCTTTCTCTGAACTTTTTAGCTTTTGATTTAGCCAAATCAATCACTCCTTCTATTTAATTACAAAATTCATTATATCACAATTAAAGGACTATATTTATGGGAAGAGAGCAGTAATAAGATAATAAAAGTATTGAAATCTAATTTATCATTATTTATAATAGTTTGTATCAATTAATGTAATCGATTACATAGGAGTTAAGAAAATATGACAAAGATGTCCGATGTAGCAAAACTTGCTGAAGTATCTACAGCTACAGTTTCCAGAGTATTGCAAAAACCAGAAACAGTAAAAGAAGAAACGAAACAAAAAGTATTAGAAGTAATCAGAAAACTAGACTATCAACCGAATGTGCTAGCAAGAAATTTTAGAAGGCTGGAAACAAAAACAATTCTAGTTGTCATGCCAAGTATTTTAAACAATGTATTTTCACAAATTATTGTTGGTATTGACTACGAAGCAACAAAAAGTGGCTATCAGGTGATACTAGGAAATACGATGCAAGATGAACAAAGGGCACACGGTTTGATTAACCATCTAAAACAAAAACAGGTAGATGGTATGATTTTATTAACAGCAAGACTAGATATGAATGAACTGATAAAATTGCAAAAGAGTATTCAGTAGTGTTAGTTTCTGATTATTTAGACAATTTGAACGTTGTACCAACCGTTGCTATTGATAATATGAAGGAAAGTTACCGTATCACTGAACACCTAATTAAATTAGGTCATACAAAAATAGCTCATATATCAGGTCTGCTTGATATGTCCATCAGTAGAGATCGATTAAGTGGTTATCAAAAAGCTTTAATGGATCATAACCTTCCAATCGAATTTGATTATTCAACAAAGGGTGATTTTTCATTCCAGTCAGGTTATGACAATATGTTAAGCTTATTGAATTTAAAATATCCTCCAACGGCAGTTGTAACCGCTAGTGATCTGATGGCAATGGGAGCTGTTAAAGCAGCAAAGAAAAAAGGCTTGAGAGTTCCTAACGATATAGCAGTTGTTGGTTTTGATGATATAGAGTTTTCAAAACTATTTGAACCAGCATTAACAACGATAGCACAACCTTTTTTTGAAATGGGTAAAAAAGCAATGAATCTCTTACAACAACAAATTGCAGGGGAACAAATCAAAAACGACATGTTTTTATTAAAAAGTGAATTAAAAATAAGGGAATCATGTGGTTTTAACTCAAATTAGTCAATATTAGAAAATATATATATTTTCAATTTATATGAAATCGATTTCAAATAATTAACATAATTTAGAGAAAAAAGTGAGGAGTAATAATAAATGATCACAATCAGAGATGTAAAAACAATACTAACTGCACCAGAGAAAATTAACCTTGTCGTAGTAAAAATTGAAACTTCTGAGCCAGAATTATATGGTTTAGGGTGTGCTACATTTACGCAAAGATATTTGACGGTTCAAAATGCGATAGAAGAATATTTAAAACCTTTCTTAATTGGAAAAGACGTTCAACGTATAGAGGACATTTGGCAGACATCGATGGTAAGTGGATATTGGAGAAACGGACCAGTTCTAAATAATGCAATATCTGGGGTAGATATGGCGCTTTGGGACATCAAAGGGAAACTTGCAAATATGCCATTGTATCAATTATTAGGTGGTAAATGTCGAGAAGCTGCCCCTGTATATATACATGCTGATGGAAGAACAAAAGAAGAAGTAAGAGAAAATGTTCGTTCATACAAGGAAGAAGGATATCATTATATTCGATGTCAGATGGGTCTGTATGGTGGAAAAGAACAGAAAATGATTAAACCAGATAATGCACTCGATGGAGCTTATTATGACCCTAAGGTTTACATGAGGGATGTAATTAGCTTATTTGATTATTTAAGATCTAAACTCGGTTCAGAGATTGAGCTATTGCATGATGTTCATGAACGTTTAGCTCCCATAGATGCGGTTAGATTTGCAAAACAGCTAGAACCATACAATCTATTTTTTTTAGAAGATGCTTTACCACCTGAACAAATAGAATGGTTTAAAACGATTCGTCAGCATAGTACAACACCAATTGCTATGGGTGAGTTATTTAATAATCCAAATGAGTATATTCCATTAATTAAAGATCAATTAATTGATTTTATTCGTATTCATGTGAGTCAAATAGGTGGAATTACACCAGCTAAAAAATTAATATCATTATGTGAGTCGTTTGGGGTAAGAACGGCCTGGCATGGACCTGGCGATCTATCCCCAGTTGGACATGCTGCAAATGTACATCTTGATATCAGTAGTATAAATTTTGGAATACAAGAGATGAATAAATTTAATGATGCCATCCAAGAAGTATTCCAAGGTACTCCAGAAGTAAAAAATGGTTATGTATATCCGAATGAAAAGCCGGGTATTGGTGTTGAAATAAATGAAGAACTAGCAGAAAAATATCCATGTACAAATCAGCTGCCAACTTGGACTTTAGCAAGGTTACCAGATGGGACTTCTGCTCGTCCTTAATAATTTGTATAGAACTAAATAGTGAAGAGAAGGTAGAGATACTATAAATAAATTATATCTCTACTTTTTTATACTATAAAATAAGAAAATATATTTGAACTATGAGACCCTTAGTTATTTTTCTATAATAATCATAAATAAGTTATAATAAGCAAAATAGCTATAAATTTTTTATGAAGCTGATTGTTAGAAAATAGTAAACCTGAGTAATAATAATGGGTATTAAAGACATTATTAAAATTGCTATTTTTACTTTACCATATGGTTTGATTTTACTTATTTTTTATAGAGCCTTTTAAAACGTGAATTTATGTAACATATTTATAGGATGCGTAGCCAAATAGTTAGATACTGTGGATTTTGTCCATATTTAAATGATAGGAGTATTGTTATGGAAAATACAATTTTAGTAGCTGATGATGAAACAAACATAACCGATGTTTGTTCTAGATATTTAGAGAGAGAAGGTTACCATGTCATTACAGTTAATGATGGTGAAGCGGCTCTTGAAATGTGGAAAAAAGAATCACTTGATTTAATTATCCTTGATTTAATGATGCCAGGAAAAACTGGGTGGCAAGTTTGTGAGGAAATTAGAAATCAGGACGACATCCCTATTATTATGTTAACTGCAAGGGCTGAGGAAATGGATCGAGTAATGGGACTTACAATGGGTGCGGATGATTATTTAACCAAACCATTCAGTCCGAGGGAATTAGTGTTGAGAGTAAAAGGAATTTTACGCAGACAGCAGCGTGCAGTTGTTCAACCTTCCTCAAAACCTGATATCATTAAATTTTCAGGATTAGAAATTGATGTGAAAAGAAGAAGTGTAACGGTGAACGGGAAGCCAATAGAATTAACATATAAAGAGTTTGAAGTTTTATTATTATTATCGAGTCATCCTAATCAAGTTTTCTCAAGGGATCAATTGCTAAATAAAGTATGGAATAGTGATTATGAAGGAGATATGAATACAGTTACTGTGCATGTACGGAGATTAAGGGAAAAGATAGAGCCTGAAGCTTCAAAACCAAAGTATATAAAAACAGTATGGGGTATTGGATATAAAATTGAAGGAAGTAACGAATCATGAAATTGAGAACTTATTTATTTTTGGCGAATATCATTAGCATGGGTTTTATCCTTTTTTCTTTATTTTATGTTTATGATCATATGAAATTATCTCGTGAAGATTTTGTGCTTTTAAGCTCAGTCACTTTAGGGGCTAGTCTGCTCTCTTTTATCATTCATTTTATTGTTGTGCATCCTGTACAAAAGTCACTTCGTCTGATTACAGAACAAGCAAAAAGAATTTCCGAAGGTGATTTTCAAGGAGAAGTTCCAGATATTGGCCCCAAGGAATTTAAAGAATTATCTTTACAATTTAATGAAATGAATAAAAAATTAGACGAAAGTTTTCAAAAAATAAAACAAACTGAATCCTCTAGAAGGGAATTAGTTGCTAATGTTTCTCATGATTTAAGGACACCGCTTGCTTCCATTCAATCCTTTGTAGAAGCACTTCAGGATGATGTTATTCAAGATAAAAACAAAATGAAAGAATATTTAAATACAATTCAATTAGAATCTAAAAGATTGGGGAATTTAATTGATGATTTATTTCATCTATCAAGGTTAGATGCTGGTGCAGATAAGTTTAAACCTGAATCTAGCTTTATTGATCCTATCATTATTGAAACACTGCAAGGTTTTGCGATTCAATTTGAAGAAAAGGAATTAGAGATCTCAGTAAGCATGCCTGATGATTTACCTCGCTTATCCTTGATGCCTCATAAAATCATTCGTGTTTTACAAAATTTAATTGGAAACGCAATAAGACATTCACCAAATGGAAGTACTATTGAGCTTTCTGTTCAAAATTTAGATGAAAAAAAAGTGTTAGTTTCAATCAAAGATCAGGGAGAAGGTCTACTAGCTGATGAAAAAGAAAAAATATTTGAACGGTTTTATCGTACAGATAAATCAAGAAATAGATACAGTGGAGGTTCTGGACTTGGTTTAGCAATCGCTAAAGGAATCATTGATCTACACGGTGGAGAAATAGGTGTTGAAAGTGAAGATGGAGTGGGAAGTCGTTTTTGGTTTACATTACTTAAAAATTAAACCCATTCATAATGATGATTCCAAATGGTAAATATTCCTCAGCTTAAAAAAAGAAGATGACAATTGTTTGCTCATTTTTAATCAAATAATAAGACCTTTAACATGAGGTCTTATTTTTCTATGAAAAACTTCCACCACTGCAATAATAGCTTTTTTTGTTTTAGTATTATCTCTGATAATATGCTGAATACCTCGTTTTCTAAGTACGTTAAAAACACTACTTTTTATCTTTTTTAATGTAATACTTTCTTAATATTTAATTTATTTTTAATTAAGATGTATCATCTATACTTCAACTTATAGTTAGAACAAATTTGAGAGGATGAAGAAAAAATGAAATTAACAGCGCAGAAAAAAATAATAATTGGTGTGGTCATTGTAGCAGTATTAGGTGTAGGGTGGTGGTTAGCCTCTCCACTATTTATTGACAAACAGGTAAATGAACCTCTTCCATTATCAAGTGGAGCGACAACAGATGAAATAAAAGATAAAGAAATGATGGACGACGAAATGAAGGATGACATGAAAGACAAAGAAATGATGGACGACGAAATGAAGGATGACATGAAAGACAAAGAAATGATGGACGACGAAATGAAGGATGACATGAAAGACAAAGAAATGATGGACGACGAAATGAAGGATGACATGAAAGACAAAGAAATGATGGATGACGAAATGAAGGATGACATGAAAGACAAAGAAATGATGGACGACGAGATGAAGGATGATATGAAAGAAGAAATGGTCGATCTTAGTTTTTCTGGCAGTTTTGTAGATGCTGATAGTAGCCATTCAGCTTCAGGAGATGTATTTACAGTTAATACAGATGACGGTGTATATTTACGTTTTGAAAATTTTGAAGCAACAAACGGTCCTGATTTATATGTTTATCTAGCTAAATCTGGTGAGGAAACTTCAGATGGAATTAGATTAGAGAAACTAAAAGGAAATGTTGGAGATCAAAACTACTTACTTCCAGAAGGAGTTGATTTAAGCGAGTATGATAAAGTAGTTATATGGTGTAAAGCATTTGATGTAGATTTTGGTTATGCTAAATTATCCAAATCATAATATTGGATGTGATTTCATTGAAAAACAAATTTAATTGGTTTAAAATTCCATATGGAAAAAAACTAAGAAATCTTCATAAATGGAATGCTTGGGTTATATTGATTTTAGCCATCACCGGAGGGGTATTATATATCCCCTCCATCCGTGGTGATTTGGGCTTGGTCCGAACGATTCTGAAAGAATTTCACATTTATATTGGGTTTATATCCATTTTATTATTGGTGATGTATATTCCTAATTTATTTAAACATATGAAACAACTAAGAAAAAAAACAAATCAAAAATTTAATTTAGGTGTTGTTTTATTCCTTATTATAGGGTGGAGTTTATCAGGATTAGTATTGTGGCAATATAGAAACTTGCCACCTGCTTGGACAAATACAGCATTGTTTTATCATGATTTATTAACTTGGATCGGTATCCCTTATGTGATTTATCATTCCATCACAAGATTAAGGTGGTTAAATAAGAAACGAATAGCTTCCAAGAAAGAAGACCAAACTGCTCCTTCCAACCAAGAAATGAACGATGAAACTGAAGATAATAACGATATTCAAAAACGAATTGTAATGTGGATAGAAAAATCTCCTATTTCTCGTCGCAGTTTCATGAGAGTATCCGTAGGTACATTGTTAATACTAGGAATTGGTCCATTCTTTTATAAATGGATGAAAAAAACGCTGGATACAGGTGGCTCGGATTTAACAGAATTCACTGCAGGAGATGGCAATCGAATGTTGCCAGCACCAACACCACTTCCTGATTCTCAAAAGGTAATTGGAGGGGGAAGTCAAGGAAATTACAGAGTTTATACAGTCACAGAAATTCCATCTTTCTCATCAGACTCATGGTCATTTACGATTACAGGATTAGTTGGTAAAGAATTGACTTGGAATTGGGAACAATTTTTAAAAATACCGAGGAAGGTCCAAATTAGTGATTTTCACTGTATAACCGGATGGTCTGTATACAGTAATACTTGGGAGGGCATCCCACTATCTCAGTTATTAGATTTGGCGGGTATAGATTCGAAAGCAAAATACGTCAAGTTATATTCAGGAGATGGTGTATATACCGATGCTTTATCTTTAGAACAGGCTAAATTAGATGATGTCATGGTAGCTGTGTTATTAGATGGAAAACCAATTCCACAGAAGTTAGGAGGTCCAGTAAGGTTAGTAGTTCCACAAATGTATGCGTACAAATCAGTGAAATGGCTGCAAGCTATAGAATTAATTGAAGAGGAATATATGGGATACTGGGAAGTACGTGGGTACGAAAATGATGCATGGGTAAAGGGGAGAGCTTGATTTAATCAAGCTCTTTCCTCATTAAATTCAGATGTTGTAGACTGCCAACTAATTCATTCAATTGTAAAATTATGCTATAACTAGTTCACTTATGTAATGTAATATCATTTCTCCTCAATATTACCCTAAAAAACAATGATTTCTCCAGAGTAAAAAGTGGAGAAATTTTGTACTTTATAAGTAAATTGATTACGTTTTGGGGAGGTAGTGATATAATGAAAGATCAAAATGAAAAAACACATCTATTTCAAAAAGTCGGATTGGAAGGAGACGAAGTTCATATTTTACAGAAAAAAAAACCAACACAACCACAGGAAAGAATGGTGATTTTGGATATACTAAGAGGTTTTGCAATTTTAGGAATCCTAATATCTAATATGCCATATTTTCAGTCACCTCAGATATATAATGATTTATTAGTGGATAAGATTTGGATTCACGCTTGGGATCCATATATAGATAAGTTGTATGTGGCATTCATCAAAGGAAAGTTTTATACAATGTTTTCCTTTTTATTTGGTCTGGGTTTTATTTTATTTATACAACGAGCAGAGAGGTCAATAAATAAACCTCGAATTTTATTTGCACGCAGAATGTTGGTTTTATTAGGGATTGGTATTATTCATGCGATTTTTATATGGTGGGGAGATATTCTTGTTATCTATGCTCTAATTGGATTTATCTTATTGTTTTTTTATAAATCTTCTCCAAAAGTGCTTTTAACATGGGCAATTGGTTTAGTCACTGTTTATAATGTTTTAAATTACTTGTTAGTAAGTCTTATCGTTCCAAAGGAGAACGCAGTTGATACAGGAAGTATCACACATGCATCAAACGGAATATTGGAAAATATGAGGTCTTCATTAAATCATTATGGAGAAGGGACTTTAACTGAAATTATATTACAAAATATCAATGACTGGTTATATATTTTTCCTTCTAGTATCATCTCTGCATTGTTTCTGATTTTACCTATGTTTTTATTAGGAGCTTATTTTGGAAAGCGGAGTATTTTTGTTAGGTTGAATGAACATCTTTCCCTTTTTAAAAAAATATGGATTTGGAGTCTGATATTTGGATTTACATTACAGATGGTGAAATTGTGGGCATCTAATTATTTAACTACAAATCCAGAATCAATATACAGTTTTTGGTATTTTGTAGGGGTTACAATTGGAGATCCTCTAGTTTGTTTCTTTTACCTTACATCTATTGTATTATTATTTCAGAAACAGGTTTTTAAAAATCTATTTACACATATCAGTAGAGTTGGTCGAATGGCATTAAGTCATTATCTATTTCAATCTGTTATTTGTTCCTTTATTTTCTATAATATTGGATTAGGTCTATATGGTGACATAGGATTTGGTTTGGGACTATTAATAGCTTTAATCATTTATAGCCTACAGCTTTGGTTTAGCTTCATTTGGTTCAAAAAATATCAATACGGCCCACTAGAGTGGATATGGAGAATGTTAACTTATGGTAGTAAAATCAGAATAAATAGGGGAAAATAGGTTTTTAAATGGACTTTCATACTTACATTAGGAGGAAATCAGATGAGTTACAAACGTATAGCGTTAATCGTATTAGATAGTGTAGGCATTGGAGAAATGCCAGATGCAGAACAATTTGGCGATAAAGGTGCACACACTCTGCAACATATAGCTGAACAAGTACCCTCTTTTTCTATTCCGAATATGGAGAAGTTTGGCATAGGGAACATAGCTCAAATGAAAGGAATTAAAGCAGTATCAAATCCATTGGCACACTACGGGAAAATGGAGGAAGCATCTGTTGGAAAAGATACCATGACAGGTCATTGGGAAATTATGGGTCTGAAAGTAACCATCCCTTTTAAAACGTATCCAGAAGGTTTTCCAGAGGAATTATTAAAACAATTTGAAGAAAAAACAGGAAGAAAAGTCATTGGTAATAAACCAGCTTCTGGTACTGAAATATTGGATGAATTAGGCGAGCAACAAATGAAGGAAGGAGCTTGGATTGTTTATACTTCTGCAGACAGTGTATTTCAAATTGCTGCTCATGAGGATGTAGTTCCATTAGAGGAACTATACAAAGCTTGTGAGATTGCAAGAGAGTTGACTTTACAAGAAGAATTTGTGGTTGGAAGAGTTATTGCCCGTCCGTACATAGGCGAACCAGGTAATTTTAAACGTACTGCCAATCGTCACGACTATGCACTTAAACCACCTGCACGTACAGTAATGAATGAGTTAAAAGATGCTAATAAAGACAGTATAGCGATTGGGAAAATAAATGATATTTTTTCTGGTGAAGGTGTGACCGAATCTTATCCTACAAAAAGCAATCTAGATGGCATACAACGTACAATTGAAGTATTAAAAAAGGATTTTAATGGTATGGTATTTACAAATTTAGTTGATTTTGACTCACTTTATGGACATAGACGAGATCCTGCTGGTTATGCCAAAGCGCTGGAGGAATTTGATACGTATTTACCACAAATCATGGACGAAATTGGAGAGGAAGATTTGTTGATTATAACAGCAGATCATGGAAACGATCCTGTTCATCATGGTACTGATCATACTAGAGAATACGTACCATTATTAATGTGGAATCCTACATTTTCAGCAGGTAAATCTCTAGGTATACGCTCAACATTTTCGGATATAGGTGCTTCAGTAGCAGAAAATTTTAATGTTAAAAAACCAGAAAACGGAAGATCGTTTTTAAATGATTTGAAAGATTAAAAATAAAATCTATTATGAATTATGAGGTGTATAGCTATGAGTAATGAAATAAGAAATTTTAGTAGTGAATATATTAAAGAATCAGCAAACTTTATTAAAGGAAAACTAAAACAAGCACCGGAAGTTGGACTTATTCTAGGTTCTGGATTAGGCGTGCTTGCAGATCAAATTGAATCTGCTACGGAGATTCCTTATGAAGAAATTCCTCATTTTCCTGTGTCAACAGTTGAAGGTCATGACGGGAAGTTAGTTATAGGTTTATTGGAAGGTAAAAACGTTCTTATGATGAAAGGCCGCTTTCACTTATATGAAGGGTATACTGATGAAGTAGTAACATTTCCAATTAGAGTCATGAAAGAGTTAGGGATAAAGACACTTGTTGTGACGAATGCTGCGGGGGGAGTTAATACTTCATTTGAACCAGGTAATCTTATGTTAATTGAAGACCATATTAACTTTACAGGCAAAAATCCGCTGATTGGACCAAATGATAATGAATTAGGAGCAAGATTCCCTGACATGTCTGAAGCTTATAGTAAAAGGTTAAGAGCTATTGGAGAGTCAGTTGCAAGTGATTTACAAATTAATATACAACAAGGTGTTTATATCGGCTTACTTGGCCCATCCTATGAAACTCCAGCTGAAATTCGTATGCTCCGTATATTAGGTGCTGACGCAGTTGGAATGTCCACAGTTCCAGAAGTGATAGCTGCTAGACATGCAGGAATTGAGGTGCTTGGTATTTCCTGTATTAGTAATATGGCTGCAGGAATTTTAGATCAACCATTATCTCATGATGAAGTAATGGAAACAACTGAAAAAGTAAAAGAACAGTTTTTAGGGTTAGTTAAAGGTATCCTTCCTAAATTGTAAAAGAAATAAAGTTAAGAAGAAGATAAATTCCCTCAAAATGACCAAAAATAAAATTTAAATGCAACTTTTTACATGGAAAAATCGTACAATTATAATAAGAGAAATAGATATCTCATAAAAGGTGTATTTTCTAAAAATATAAAGATGCAATTTATAATTGTAAAACCTGGTTATGGAGAGGGAGACAATGGGAAATAATGAAGTTGAAGAAAACAAGGGCAATGGAAAAAAGATTAAATATAAAAAGATAATTTATGTTCTAATTTTAGTTTTAATGATAAGTTTAATTGGCTGGTGGTTATATCCTGCACAAGAAACAAAATCACCTCAAACTCAACCAGGAGTTGTAGGAGGTTCAATGGGAACCCTTCCCCTACCTTTTCCTTTTCCAACAGATGAGCCACTTCCAAACAACCACCCAATACAATCAGAAGAAAATTTGGATGTATTTGAATCAAGTAACATCATCTATGATGGAAGTGCTACTTATTTCCGGAATGAATTAGATGATTGGAAACTATACGTTTTACAAAATGGAGAGCAAGAACCAAAAAAAGTAATTGATGAAGCAGTTTATTTTATGACTAAAGTAGAACAGAAAATACTTTATACACAATCAAACGAGCTTGGTATCTACATGATAGATACAGATGGATCGAATAAAGAAAAATTAACAGGTGATTCCACCCATCAGTTTATCGTACAAGGTTCATGGGTTTATTATGTCAATGCTTCAGATCAGAATAGACTAACCAAAGTTAGGTTAGATGGAACTGATAAAGTAGTATTATCTGAAGATGAAATACACAGCTTTTTGATTCAAGAAAATTGGATCTATTATGTAAACCGTTCATATGAATTAAATTTATATAAGATGAAAACAGACGGTTCCTCTAAGTTGTTAGTTTCAAGGGATTCTGTCACTAATCTTAAAATGTTAGATGATTGGATTTATTATTTGTTTGAAAACAATATTTATAAAATAAATACGGATGGATTGGAGCTTGATATAGTTTCTAATGAATACATTCAGTTTTTCCAAATCTCCCAAGACTGGATTTATTATCGTACAGAAGGAGTCGGAGGGAATTTATGGAGAATGAAACTTGATGGTACGAATAAGGAGCAAATATCTATATCAGGATATGATCTTGATTTTATAGAAATTTGGGACGATTGGGTATTTTACTATAGCGCTTTCCTAAATAAAGAACTGTTTATTTTAGATGAAGAAACTAAAAAAATATCAGAAATGGACTTAAGTAACTTGTTTTTACAAAACAATAGGTTATTTTATTTAGATAATAATGATTTTAATAAATTATATCAAATGGATTTAAACGGTGAAAATATAAAGAAAATAGTTGATTCAACCGTTACAGAATATGAAGTTTTCCAAAATAAGATATACTACAGAAATGCACTGGATGAAAACAAGCTGTATGAGAAGGAATTATTGGGTGAAAATAATGTAAGAGTAATTGATCAGAGGTTATTGCAATATGAGATCTACAATGATCAGCTGTATTTTATTGAAGACAGTGAACAACAGCGATTGTTCCAATATGGTTTGGAAACTAAACAATTGACTAAACTTACAGATGAACAGATTTATCAATTTTATATCTTAGATGAAAGAATTTTTTATTCTTCCCAAGAGGGTTCAAACATAGTAGATTTGGATGGAACTAATTTGCTTAAATTAACAAGTGACTTGGAGAATCCTAAGATTTTAGGCGATTGGATTTATTATGTTGGATATGATGAACATGAAAATTTATATCGTATAAAACTAGATGGAAGTGAGCAGACCAAGCTCACTACTGTAAACACAAATAATTACATGATTTTAAACGACTGGATTTATTATATTGAAGATTGGAAGCTGCATAAAATAAAACTGGATGGCTCCGAAAAAGTAAAAATAAGTGATCAAAATGTTAATTTATTATTATCAATTGAAAACGATTGGATATATGCCTCATCTTCTTTAAGTGCGAGTCCTATTAGTGTTTATACAACGGTATTTAAAGTGAAAACTAATGGAAAATCATATGAAGAGCTTATCAATGGATATATTCAAGATTTAGAAATTACAGATGAAGGTGTTTTATTATTTACAGAAAATCAAGAAAGTTATCGAACTTTTAAAGTTAAAATAGACGGTTCTAATGAAAGTGTTTTATTTACACCAACACCATAACAAAGGAGATATACTAACATGAGAATGGTTGATTTAATTTCTAAAAAAAGGGAAGGTTTATCATTATCTAGAGATGAAATTCAATACATAATAAAAGGGTATACGGATGGAACCATCCCTGATTATCAAATGTCAGCTTGGGCAATGGCCGTATTTTTTCAAGGATTAGATGCGAAAGAAACCTCGGAATTAACAATGGAAATGGCATGCTCTGGAGATCAAGTTGATTTGTCAGGAATAAAAGGCATTAAAGTAGATAAACATTCAACTGGTGGTGTAGGGGATAAAACAAGCTTAATTGTTGTTCCATTAGTAGCTTCAGTAGGTGTTCCTGTTGCAAAAATGTCAGGCAGAGGACTTGGTCATACAGGAGGTACGGTTGATAAATTAGAGTCTATTGAAGGATTTAAGATCGAGTTGACTAAAGAGCAGTTCTTTCAAAATGTAAATGAGTTTAAAATGGCACTTGTTGGACAAAGTGGAAACTTAACGCCAGCAGATAAAAAGTTATATGGTTTGAGAGATGTTACAGGAACAGTGAACTCGATGCCTCTGATAGCAAGCTCCATCATGAGTAAAAAAATTGCCTCTGGTGCAGATGCAATTGTATTAGATGTAAAGGTTGGAGCAGGTGCATTCATGAAATCTTTAGAGGATGCAAAGGAATTAGCAAAGACGATGGTTTCTATCGGTAATCATTTAAACAGAAAAACGGTAGCGGTAATCACAGATATGAATCAACCTTTAGGTTTTGAAATCGGAAATGCAAATGAAGTGAGAGAAGCGATTGAGGTTCTAAGCGGAAAAGGAGAAGAGAGGTTAACAAAAGTGTGTTTGACACTTGCATCTCATATGGCGGTAGCGGGACAAGTATATCCTGATTTTAATACAGCTTATAAGCAGTTGGAAGAAGTATTAAATACAGGACAAGCTGTTGAAACTTTTGCAAAATTTGTTGAAGCACAGGGTGGAGATCCAGAACTAGTAACCCAACCAGAAAAACTACCTCAGGCCAAGTATCATATTAATGTAATTGCGGAACAATCAGGCTATATTCAAGACATCAATGCAGAATCTATAGGTTATGCGGCTATGTACCTTGGTGCAGGCAGAAAAACAAAAGAAGATCAAATTGATTATTCTGTTGGCATTACTTTAAAGAAAAAAGTAGCAGATGAGGTTTCAGTTGGTGAAGTGATTGCAGTGATACATAGCAATAATAAAGAAGTTCAGGATAGTTTAGATCTAATACAGCAGTCAGTGAAAATATCAACAGAAAGTGTGGATGAACTACCTATCATTTATGAGATAATTGAATAACAAGAGATAAAAAATGGGAAGAGAAGGTTGCAGGCTCAATTAGAGAAATGCACCTTCTTTTTTCTTTTAATTTATAATTATATCAAATAAAAATAAGTGATAGTAAAAGTGTTCAGCGGTTCATATTTTAAAGACCAAAATAGTTTTGTCCAATTTAAAGTTAAATACTAATAAAAAATGTACTTTAATTTAAAAAAAGTATAATTTTATTAGAAATAAAGATAATATTTATGTTATAATATACTTATATTTAAATAAAGTATATTATTTGAATATGAATTTAAGGAGGAGAGATTGATGAGTGCAATTTCCACCAAGAATTTAACGAAGTATTATGGGAAACACAAAGGAGTTTCTAAAATTAACCTCGATGTAAAGGAAGGGGAGATTTTTGGTTTTATTGGACCGAATGGAGCTGGAAAGTCTACTACCATTCGGATGTTAATGCAATTGATAAAACCAACATCTGGTGAAATTAATGTATTAAATGAACCACTTACAACTGAACAGCATACTTTGCGGAATAAGATAGGGTATTTACCTTCAGAAATTAATTATTATAAAGATATGACAGGTAAACAAGTATTAGAATTTGCTGCGAGAGCAAACGACATTCAATTAAAAGATACTGCCACCAAACAATATGCTGAACTCTTAAATTTTGATATGTCTAAAAAAGTGAAATCCTATTCTATGGGTAACCGAAAAAAATTAGGGATTTTACAAACCTTATTGCACGATCCTAAACTGTTGATTTTGGACGAACCGACATCAGGTTTAGATCCTTTAATGCAGCATTCCTTTTTTGATTTATTGAAAGAACTAAATGGATCAGGAATGACAATATTTTTCTCTACTCACATCTTGTCTGAAGTAGAAAAAGTATGTGATAGAGTGGCGATTATTCGAAATGGTGAAATTATTCGCACTTCAAAAGTGAGTGAAATCCAAGAATCAAAAAAACGCACCATTGAGGTACAATTTATGGAATCAGGAAACTTGATTGAAAAATATGGTTTGCAGCAGATTGACTCTTCTGTGAATTTTAACAATGGTATGCATAATCTGACGGTGCAAAAAGAAATTCATAATGTTCTGAAACATATTTCTCAATATCCTATAAAAGATATTTCAATTCACAAGCCTACTTTAGAAGAGTTGTTTATGGAATATTACGAGAAAGAAGAAGGTGAAAAGGAATGAAAACGAACCTAATTCGCAACGAATTATTTCTAAATCGGCGCAGTTTCTTTATTAGTGGAGCTGTTATTTTATTATTTAGTGCAATGTTTGCAGGTATGGCTGATGTGTACCTTAGTAATGAACTTATGGTGGATATGTTAAAAACAATGCCACAAGGTTTGTTAGATGCTTTTGGTATGGACGCTGAGTTAATGACAACATTTGAAGGATGGATGGCAGGAGAGCCATTTATGTTTACCGTTTTATTATTAGGTGCCTTTTCGGGAATATGGGCTGCTTCCAGTATATCTAAAGAAAAAGATCAACAAACAGGTGAATTTTTATTTACTTTGCCATATAGCCGCACAAGTATTTTTTTGCATAAAGTGTTGGCTCAATTTATTCAAATTACAATCATTTCCATCGTAAATTTACTCATAGTATTATTATTTGGTGCTTTATTTAGTGATATTGATTCTGTAAAAACGATTATGCTGTTAATGCTTGGTGCCTATTTCATTAGTTTAGCTTTTGCTGGCGTAGGGTATGCTATTACTTCAATTTTATCTTCTGAACGTGCTGCCATTTCATTAGGGGTAGGGATCGTACTTGTATCCTTTTTATTAAATATGCTTTCTTCGTTAAATGAGGAGTTGAATTGGATGGCAGATTTAAGCCTATTTTCAGTGTTTGAAACGAAACAAATTGTGCTGGAATCTAGTTTGACAATGCCAGGTATATTGATTACATTAGGCATATATTTTGTAGGAATTATATTAGGTAATATACTATTTGTACGAAGAGATATTACGATGTAGCAACGAGAGAAAGTTCAAAAAAGTCCCCTTTGAACACATAGTAATAGGAGGAAACCTTCATTGAGTCGTAAAAAAGAACAAATTCTTAAAACAGCAAAAGAGCTTTTTATGTTGCAAGGATTACAAGAAACTAGTTTGGAACAAATTGCTGAGAAAGTTCCTGCTTCTAAAATGACGATTTATAAACATTTTCAAAATAAAGAAGGTTTAATCGAGCAAGTGTTGAACGAACTTGTTGATGAAATCATTCAGGATTTTTACTCGATGCTTGATCATGCTAAAGATAATCCGTTAGAAGGTTTGATGGAACTGCAGAAATATGAAGGTACAGACAAAATATCTCAAGTATTCATTATGGATCTAGTCAAGTATTACCCACAACAATCTCAAAGATTACTAGCTTATCAAAGAGAAGAAATTATTCCTAAGTTTGAGCATTTTCTTTTTGAGGCGCAGAAAAAAGGTCAGATTCGTAAAGATATTTCACCTCATGTCCTTACATTATTTATTATGAGTATAAAACAGTTTTTTGCAAATCCTGAAAATTTAGTTGGAATCACGGATATTAACGCAATTAGAGATCAATTTATGACTTTATTATATTATGGGATTATCTCTCCTGATCATAAAAAGGAATAATGTAATTGAAGTGAACCTTAGAAGAAGTAAAATCTAAAATCTTCTTCTGAGGTTCATATTCAAATCTTTTTCCGCCTAAGATATAGGATCTTTTATTTATTTAATGGAAACTTCTCATCCAATTTGGCCCCATGTTTATCTATATATTCATCTAATAATCCTTGTGAGGTTTTGTTTTCAGTCCATTTTTTTAAAATATTTCTATCCTCGACATAATTCATGATTGGAACACCGAATCCACAACTTGTTTGTACCGCCTCAATCTTAATCCTGAAAACCTGTCTTGCTGATTTTGGATCAATATTTGGAAAATTGTCCTGTAATAAATTAGCGTATGTTTCTGTATGTTTTTCAAATACTTCACCATAGCCATAAACGCGTAATATCAATGGTTTTTGATCAAAACTATTCCACATGAGTGTAATTTTTTTATTGTCTTTTAAATGGTTTGCAGTTTCGTTTCCACTACCTGCATAATCCAAGTAAATGATAGATTGGTTGTTTTCAATTATTAAACAGTCATAGCCCTTTGGAGATAAATTAATTCTCCCATCGTCTGAAGGTGCTGTTGCTGTGAAAAACATATGTTGCTTTTGAATAAATTTAATTAAATCCTCATTAAGTTCTGTAAAAAATTTTCCCATAATTTCTCCTCCCTCGATTAAAATCTAAGATTAAATATAAATTTATTTTTATTATGGCTAATTATTCCGCAACTTTCAATAAACCTTTACAACATATCAAAATATAATTTACTGCTACTAGAGTGGTGAGATGAAATGATTCTAATATTGGAATTAAATATTTATTATAATATGGAATAATTTACATGAGATTAGTAAACACTGTATACAAGTAATTCATGCTAGGAGGAGACATGTAATGTACAGAAAACACTTAATCTATTTTTTAAGCACAGTTTTATTTATAAGTCTGATATTTCCAGCTCAATTGATTGCAAATGAACCTGAGGAACAACAGATAGATTTAGCTCCAAATTCTCATTCTGCCATTTTGATAGACGCTGATACAGGTACTATCATTTTTGAAAAAAATGCTCATGATCGTTTACCTCCCGCTAGTATCACAAAAGTAATGACCATGTTACTTATTATGGAAGCGCTTGATAGCGGAAAAATACAGAAAGATGAAATGGTTAGAACTAGTGAGTTAGCAGCATCTATGGGAGGCTCTCAAATCTTTTTAGAAGCTGGAGAAGAGATGAGTGTTGAGGATATGCTAAAAGGCATTGCGATGGCTTCGGGTAATGATGCATCTGTAGCGATGGCTGAAAAAATAGCAGGATCAGAAGAAATGTTTGTTCAAATGATGAATGATCGCGCAAAAGAACTTGGTTTAGAGAACACACATTTCCAGAATAGTAATGGTTTACCTTCGTCAGACCATTATTCAAGTGCTCATGACATTGCGATGATGTCTAAAGAGTTATTAAAGCATGAAAAGATCACACAATTTACTAGTAAATATCAGGATTATTTGCGTAAGGATACAGATGATCCTTTCTGGCTAGTCAACACGAATAAATTAGTCAGATTTTATCAGGGAGCAGATGGTCTGAAAACTGGTTATACCAGTGAAGCTAAGTATTGCCTTGCAGCAACTGCTAAAAGAAATGATATGCGTGTGATTGCTGTTGTATTAGGAGAACCTACGACAAAATCTAGAAACTATGAAGTGTCTAAGTTATTTGATTATGCTTTTTCTCAATATACCACTTATCCTATTTTTAAACCAGGTGAAATGATCGGTACGATCCCTATTGAAAAAGGGGATGTTCAAAATATTGAGATCGTGGCAAAGCAACAATATAGTGTGTTAATGAAAAAAGGGGAGTCCAAAGAAAATATTAAGTATGAAATTGAATTAGAATCAGAAATTAAAGCACCAGTTTCATTAGGACAAACCGTTGGAAAATTAAAGATCTATCAAAATGAAGAAAAAATTAAAGAAATTGATCTTGATTCTCCTAAAGAAGTTAGTGAAGCAAGTTATTGGCAAATTTTGAAAAGAACGATAGAAAAAGTACTATTTGTTCAAAAAAAAGATGAACAAGAAACAGAAAACGAGTCAGATCAATTAGAAGAAAATTCACAAGAATAAAGAAGAAATTGTCAAATAAACAAAGTTCTCTTCTAGTTTTGTCGATGAGCAGGAATTAGTAGAATGAATCTAGAAATGCTTCATTATCAGTTTATAAGGAGTGAAGAACTATGAGTCTGCACGTGCAGATATCTAATCAAGGTGAAGCATTGATCGTAAGACTTCAGGGTGAACTTGATCATCACACATCTGAACTGCTGCGAACAAAAATGGAAAGTGCAATAGAGCAGGAAAACAGTAATCATATCGTTTTAGTACTTAAGGATCTGTCTTTTATGGATAGCTCTGGTTTAGGAGTTATATTAGGACGATATAAACAAATTACAAATAAAGGTGGAAGGATGGTTGTTTGCAACGTCAACTCTTCAATCTATCGACTGTTTGAAATGTCAGGTTTGTTTAAAATATTAACCATTGAAGAAGATGAAGAACAAGCTCTTTCTAGTTTGGGGGTCGTATCATGAAAGTAAATAATTATATGGCTCTTCAATTTATGAGTAAATCAGAAAATGAAGCTTTTGCAAGAATTACAGTGGCTGCGTTTGTTTCTCAATTAGATCCACAAGTCAACGAACTAACAGACATTAAAACAGTGGTTTCTGAAGCAGTTACGAATTCAATTATCCATGGCTATGAAAATAAACCAGATGGTATGATTTCGATTACTGCAAAAATAGAGGAGGATACGGTTTATATTACTGTAGAGGATGAAGGGTTAGGCATCGAGAACTTAGACGAGGCAATGCAGCCTCTATTTACATCAAAACCTGAGTTAGAGAGGTCAGGTATGGGTTTTACGATTATGGAAAATTTTATGGATGAAGTTGAGATTAATTCAATTTTAGGAAAAGGAACTAAGGTGACAATGATGAAGCGGATTGAATCAAAAAAAGCTTTATACAATTAGGGGTATGAATATGGATGTGGATTTGAATAACAAGACACATAAATATCTAAAGGATAATGAAGTCAAAAGATTAATTGCTTTAAGTCAAACTGGTGACATGGTAGCAAGAGATACTTTAGTGAATAGTAATATTCGTTTAGTATGGTCAGTAGTTCAACGGTTTTTAAATCGGGGATATGAGCCTGATGATTTGTTTCAAATCGGATGTATAGGATTGTTAAAATCAGTTGATAAATTCGACTTATCTTATGATGTCAAATTTTCTACCTATGCTGTTCCGATGATTATAGGAGAAATACAACGTTTTCTCAGGGATGATGGAACCTTAAAAGTGAGTCGCTCCTTAAAAGAAATGGCAAATAAGGTGAGGAAAATTAAGGATGAGCTTACTAAAAAATTAAATCGAATACCCACCATATCAGAAATAGCGAAAGAACTAGAAGTAACCCCAGAGGACGTGGTGTTTGCACTTGAAGCCAATAAACCTCCTTCATCTATCCATGAAACCGTTTTTGAAAATGATGGGGATCCGATTACACTCATGGATCAAATATCTGATGATTCTCAAGATAAATGGTTTGAAAACATTGCTTTAAATGAAGCCATTCAATCATTAAGTGAAAGAGAACAACTCATCGTATACTTGAGGTATTATAAAGATCAAACTCAATCAGAGGTTGCACTCCGATTGGGAATATCACAAGTACAAGTGTCCAGATTAGAGAAGAAAATATTACGAACGATTAAAGCTCAGATAGCATTATGACTATCTGAGCTTTTTTACGTACATACTATGAGAAAGGTTTAGGTTGAGGTATATGTTAGGGGTGGTGATGATGAATAACAATCAGCAAATATTATATTTGAGGTTAAGGAAATTTATTAGATTAACAAAAGGAAAACCAATCTATTTAGGACAAATTGCTCAAGTCATCATTGACCCTGAGTGGGAGATGATATTAAAGAAGCTATTGATTATTCAACCAGAAGATAAAAAGAATTTAGTCATTGATTTAATGATGATTATAAAAAAAGTGAAGGAAGTTCTTCCTGATGTAACCATAGAATATTTTGGAGAACCACATGTATTTGTTGAATTTGAGGAAAATAAACCTTCACCTAATATTATATTCATCGCTTTAGTATGGTTGTTATTATTTGTGGGATCTGGTTTAGCCATTATGAACTTTCATGCAGACGTAAGTATGGAGGAAGTTCATCAAAAAATTTTTACATATGTGACAGGGGAAGAAACTGAGTCCCCCTTACTTCTGCAAATCCCATATTCACTAGGATTAGGAATCGGGATGATCTTATTTTTTAATCGATTATTTAAAAAGAAGTTTAGTGAGGAGCCCTCACCCCTTGAGTTAGAAATGTTCATGTACAAAGAAAATTTAAATCAGTTTCAAATTACAAAACAATTTCAAAAGAATGATAAAAGAAATGGTTCAGATGATGGAACTATTTCATAATGTATTACTTATCTTTATAGGGGTTTCAGGAGGTTTAGCAGTAGGAAGTGGCTTGGTTGCTTTTCTGACAGTTTTGGATGTCGTACCTCGTTTGACGCAGCTTACTAAATCTAATAAGTTTCTGTACTTATATGAATCCGCTGTTGTGATTGGGGCGGTGTTTTGGACATTTACTGATTTTTATAAATGGAATTTTCACCTTTTTCCGTTAAGCACCATAATATTTGGCTTATTCGCTGGTGTTTTTGTTGGAATGATAGCAGCTGGGTTAACGGAAGTATTAAATGTTTTACCAATATTAGCGCAAAGAATGAATATGTCAAAGTACATTATTGTTCTATTGATGGCTATGGTCTTAGGAAAAATCATTGGATCACTTTTTCAATGGATAGTATATCGAACATTGTAAATGCAATATGAAAGGAAGTAAATGATGGCAGAATCAAATAAACAAAAGATACCCATTCCAAAGGATATAAAAAAAGTTAAAGAAGCTTTGAATGAACATATTGGATTAGATAGCAGCTTTGATGTTTTGTTTAGGGAAATGGAATTTGGAACAAAAAAGACTGGATTATTGTATATTAATGGCTTTGCCAAGGATGATGTGTTAACAGAGATTTTAAAAAGATTGAGTTATTTAAAACGTGAGGAGTTAGTTCCTAAAGTATTATCAAGTTTTTTGGAAAAGTACATTTCTCATATTCAAGTTGAGGTTGAAGATGATATAACTAAAGTTGTGAATAGCGTTTTAGCTGGAATGTGTGCTTTTTTTGTTGATGGAGAAACACGGGCTATTGTAATTGATGCAAAGGTTTTTCCTATAAGAGGTATTGACGAACCTTCTTTAGAAAAAGTAGCACGTGGCTCTAGAGATGGATTTGTTGAAACAATGTTAATTAACGTTACTTTAGTTCGAAGAAGATTACGTGACCCTAAACTAAAGTATGAAGTCATGAATGTTGGTAAAAGAACAAAAACAGATGTATGTATTGGATACCTTGATGATGTTGCGGATAAAAAATTAGTGGAATCTGTAAGAGATAAAATTAAAGAAATTAAAGTTGATGGTATTCCAGTAGCAAATAAGCAGCTAGAAGAAATTATTTTTGGGAACTCATGGAACCCATTTCCTATGGTTAGATACTCAGAACGCCCTGATGTTATAGCTGCTCATTTATTAGACGGACATGTTATTTTATTTGTTGATACTTCACCAAGTGCAATGATTTTACCCGCTACCCTTTTTCATCATGTACAGCATGCAGAAGAGTATACAGAGGCACCAGTTGTGGGGACATATTTAAGGTGGGTAAGATTTATCGCGATTTTTGCCTCCATTTTTATACTTCCCATCTGGTTCTTATTTGTTATTGAACCAAGTCTTAAACCGGATGCTTTAGAGTTTTTGGGACCTAAAAAAACAGGTGAACTCCCAATTATCTTACAATTTCTATTTGCAGAGATTGGTGCTGACATTATGAGGATGGCTTCAATTCATACTCCAACTGCTTTGGGCACTTCACTCGGGTTAATCTCTGCTATCATATTAGGAGAATTTGCAGTTCAGACAGGTCTTTTTGTTTATGAAGTCATATTATATTTAGCTTTAGCTATGATGGGAATGTATGCTACACCAAGTTATGAATTGAGACTTGCGAATCGAATGACAAGACTGATTTTATTAATCCTCATAGCATTTTTTAAAGTACCTGGGTTAATTGTTGGCACAACGATGATTATTTTACTATTAGTGTTCACAAGATCCTTTAATGCACCCTATTTATGGCCGTTTATTCCATTTGATGCAAAAGCATTTTTCACAATTGTATTGAGAAAACCTATTACTCATGATAATAAACGCCCAAGCATTACAAATCCGCAAGATGATTCTAAACAACCAACTTAAATCATTTTGATTATGATAATATATACCAGTTCAATTTTGAACTGGTATATTCTTGCTAAGATTACAGCAATGCCGTATTGTTTTCTACTCCTTGATATGATAATTTATTAATAATATAAAGATTTTATTTCAGAAGAGGGGAAATTGAACAATGTATTTACATGGTACAAGTAGAGTGAATAATAATGGACATTTAGAAATAGGTGGATGTGATACAACAAATTTAGTTAAACAATTTGCAACTCCTTTATATGTAGTTGATGAAGAATTGGTTCGACAAAGATGTCGTGAATATATGAATGCCTTTCGTGAGTCTGGATTAACATTTCAGGTTGCTTATGCAAGTAAAGCATTTTGTGTGAAAGCAATTTGTCGTGTGATGGATGAAGAAGGCTTATCATTAGATGTTGTATCTGATGGTGAATTATATACTGCACTTGAAGCAGGTTTCCCTCCTGAAAGAATTCATTTCCACGGAAATAATAAAACACCTTTTGAAATTGAAATGGCGCTGGATGCTAATATCGGTTGTTTCGTGGTTGATAATTTTGTGGAATTACATTTATTAAATGAGTTAGCGGGACAAAAAGGAAAGAAAGTAAAAGCTTTATTCCGAGTAACACCTGGTGTTGAAGCTCATACACATGAATTCATTTCAACAGGTCAGACTGATTCAAAATTTGGCTTTGATATAGGTAATGGTTCAGCTATGAAAGTGATGGAGGATGCTTCTCAACTAAATAACATAATTATATTAGGAGTACATTCTCATATTGGATCTCAAATCTTTGAAGTTGAAGGTTTTAAATTAGCTGTTGAACGAGTTGCAGATTTTGCTGTAGAAGTACGTAATCAATTAAATATAGAATATGATGTGATTAATTTAGGTGGAGGGTTTGGGATTCGATATTCAAATGAAGATACACCATTGCCAGTACCAGATTATGTAGAAGCAATCACAGATGCAATTAAAGATAATTTCACAAAAAATGAATATCCAATGCCAGAAATTTGGGTAGAACCAGGTAGAAGTATTGTAGGAGAGGCAGGTTCTACATTATATACTGTAGGTACCCAAAAAGATATTCCTGGAGTAAGAAAATATGTAGCTGTAGATGGTGGAATGACTGATAACATTCGTCCTGCACTTTATAATTCTCCCTATGAAGCGATGTTAGCAAACCGTGCAAATGATAAAAATGAAGAAGTTGTATCTATTGCTGGTAAAGCATGTGAAAGTGGAGATATGCTAATCTGGGATTTGGAATTACCTAAAGTAAATTCTGGTGATATTCTTGCAGTTTCGTGTACAGGAGCATATAATTATGCAATGGCAAGTAATTACAATCGAATTCGTAGACCTGCAGTGGTTTTTGTTAAAGATGGGGAAGCGGACTTAATTGTAAAAAGAGAAAGCCATGAAGATATTGTTGGTAATGATGTGATTCCTGAGCGTTTAAGAAAACATGAGGCAATCAAGTCATAAATGAATGATTGATTTATAAAAATAGGAGTGATAATAATGGACAAACAAGCAAAAATTAAAATGGAAGATGGTGCTGAGATCCTTATTGATTTATTTGAAAAGGATGCACCGAATACGGTAGCTAACTTTGAAAAACTATCAAATGAAGGATTCTATAACGGCCTTACATTTCATCGTGTAATTCCTGGTTTTGTTGCACAAGGAGGTTGTCCTAACGGAACAGGTACAGGAGGTCCAGGATACCAAATTGATTGCGAAATCAATCCGAATAAACATGAACGTGGATCTTTAGCTATGGCTCATGCTGGACGTAATACAGGAGGAAGCCAGTTTTATATTTGTTACCAACCACAACCTCATTTAGACGGACAACATACTGTTTTTGGAAAAGTAACAAAAGGTATGGAATTCGTAGATACGATAAAGCAAGGTGACAAAATGGAAGAAGTAACGATTTCTGAAAAGTAAAATACTTAAAGTGAATTAACAAAAAGCCCTGCTAGATAATATCTTTCAGCAGGGCTTAACTAGTTTAATAATACTTAGTATTTTATACCGTTAACTATTCTGACCGCTTATATCATCATAAAACGATGCCAATGACGTATTCATATAAGGGATTAGAAATATGAATCCAATTCCGAATGAGAATGCACTTAAAAGGAACCAACCTATGAAACTAAGGCCTAATAAAAAATACTTCCACTTATATCCCTTCATGAGTCTTTTACTTTCTTTTATAGCTTCAAATACATCTAACTCAGGTTTGTCTTTAAGAATATAAAAAACTTGTGAGTAAGCAATAGATTTAATAATTCCAGGAATGATTAATAATAACGTCCATAACAATACGAAGATTCCAACTAAAAAACTCAGTCCAATTGTTTTCAGCGCAAGTGTTGAATCAGAATAAACGACAAATACGTCTTTTAGTTTATTTGGTTGTTTTCTGCTTAGCTCTATAAAAAACCAGGTTGTTCCTACTGTAAGAGGGATAATTACGATCTGTATGATAAAACTTAATATGCTACTTAAAATTGAAGTATTCTCACCAACCCACCCGAAAAGTGATATTTCTAATAAAAAAGGAAGCAAGTAATAAAAGCCGCCATACACGACTAAAGTAACTAAAACTGCTAATCCCCAGTTTCCTTTTAAAGATTCTAATGCATGTTGTTTGATTTCTTTTATTGTCATTCTTTGTTTAACTCCTTTGTTTTCAATTATGATAATAATAAATAAGCTAAAGTTTATTATAACAATGCTTTAAGTTGTAGAACAATAGTAAATATTTAAATAATTTAATGAGCCTTATTTAGTAGTTCTAGCTTTCGAAATTGCGAAGGTGTATACCCTGTAAATTTTTTAAAGACAGTTGAAAAATAAGCTGTACTATTGAAACCGTGGTTAAGAGCTATCTCAGTAATCGATAGACTTGTATGGATAAGAGCTTCTTTAGTTTTCATTACACGGAATTCTTGTAAAAATTCAAGTGGGGGCCTTCCTGTTTGTTTTTTAAACGTTCGAACTAAATGATAAGGATCTACAGCTATAGCTGAAGCAATTTGATTTAACTGTACTTCCTCCTGGTAGGCTTTTTTCATATATGAAATTGCTTTATTTGAGATATCCTCTGATGATTCAACCCATGTTCTATCTGTTGGGCAGCACCTTTTACATGGGCGAAAACCATTCTGTAAAGCCTCTGCAGAAGTAGTATATATATTCACATTTTTTTGATTTGGTATTTTAGATTTACAAGATGGCCGACAAAAAATTTGTGTGCTTTTTACTGCATAAAAAAACAAACCGTCATATGATTTATCATTATTGACAATTGCATCCCAAGTTGATTGTTTCATTAGAATTTACCTCCCTTTAAAGTAAGTATATCCTAATCACTCTGCTTCTTGAAGAATCTAAAATATAAAGTCAAGATTTTAAAAACCAAAAGGAAATTATGTAAAATAGATTAGGATGATTTCAACCTCGGAATTTTTACACTAAGCATTTAAAGAGTTTTGAATCTGTTCTTTTTCAAGTGTTACCCCTTTTTTTCGTAATACAAGGTGAACAAAACCAAATACGGCAGAAGAGGTTAAGAGAATTCCTGATAAAATATATACTAATTTAACTCCGATTAGATCAGTTAAAATACCAATACCCATTATAGAGAAAATAAAAATGAATTGAACTAAAGAGGATTTTGCAGCAAGTATTTTTATTAATGTTTTTTCATCTGCACTATTTTGATACATCGTTACCTGTGCTAAATCTCTAACCTGAAAAGAAGGTCCCATAAAAACAACTAATGTAAGTGCCAAATAAGCATTTGTTGTTAGACCATAAATTAAAGTTAAGATACCAAATATGAATGAACCCGATAACATAAACATGCTCAAGCGCCCTTTCATTACACTTGATAGGCGATACACTAATATTCCTCCTATTAATGTTCCGAAATAATAACCGCCATTGATATATCCCCACCATGTTTCTCCTTTACCTAGTGCTTCCTGTACATAAGTTAAAGTGACAGCACCTATCCATATTGAACCTACCCATGATTCCATGATATCCATTAAAATTAATACTCTTGTTCCTTTGTGCTTAAATAAATACTTCCAACCAGAAGAAAGTCTTTTGAACAATGTTTCTTGTACTTGTACGACTGTAACGTGTTCTCTTTCCTTTACCATGAATAAACTGATCATGGATAATGAGGTGAGAAAAAAAGTGAATAACAAGGTAGATTCCTTTCCTAATAATGACAACATGAGCCCTCCTAATGTCCAACCTGCAAATAAAAAGGTTTGATCAATCGTTGCAATGAAGCTATTTGCTTTTACTCTGGCTGACTCTTGGACAATGGAACGGACGATAGAACTTTTTAAAGGAGAAAAAAATCCATTTAAAAAAGACATACAAGCTAATAACACGAAAAATAAAAAGTAAATGCTAATAGAAAGCTTTTGAGAAAACAAACTATATAAACCTACTAATATAAAAATTTGGGTAATCTGTGAAACCTTCAAAATTGTTGTTGATTTGTATTTATCAGAAATTGCAGGTAAGTAAATGCTGCTAAACATATGAGTAGTTACACTTGTTAAAGTTACTGCTGCAGATAATGCTGTTGATCCTGTTTCATTATACAAATACATTACAACGGTCATTGTGTACAATGCAAAAGCAAGGTTTGTTGCTGTTTGACTTACCACTAAGGCATAAAAAGAACGATTCATAACATTAGCCTACTTTCTAAATAAAAATGTATAATATGTGTTGTAATGAACTTTACTCTAATTCTTTTGTCAATACATTAGACCAATTCTCTAGATAATCCTACAACTTTAGTTGTAGTAAAAAATATGAAACTATGAAATAAAAAATAATAGAGAAAATCATAAAACTATCTTAAATAATTTAGCATATTAATGAATTAATAATTTAAAACATTAATGTGTTATAAGTTATTAATTCATGAATATGTTAATATGTTAATATTAATACAAGGAGGTGATGACTTTGTTAATGCTTACATGCTTATTTCACCCAACATAAAGAGCAGATTGATTAGAATGTTTTCATAATTAGACAATTATGGGTAATTAAGTATGTTATTTTATTGCTATTTACTATTAATTCACTTAAATTATTGGAGGTTTATTCATGTTAAAAAAGAAGTTATTCCCTCTTTGTATGTCAATGGCATTAGGTTTTAGTATTTTTGCAGGATCTGTTTCTCCTGGAGTAAACGCAACAGACGTACAATCTACTTCTAGCACTTTTGATTTTTCAATTGCAAATGATGAGAAATTAATAGAAATGCTAAAAGATAATGGTACCATTGCACAGGATGCAAGCCTTGAAGAAGCTTATAAAGGTTTATCGACATATTTAAGTAAGCGTTCTCAATCTGGTAAAGGCGAAGAGGGTGAGTTAGCTGAATTTGAGAAAAAACGTAATGATGCTTTGATGAATAAAGCTTCAAACAATGGATTGTTAAATGGAAAAGGAAATAAATTGGGACAAAAAGATGGTGTGGATCCAATTGAACTTGAACCTTGGAATGGTGAACAAAGAAAAGACAATGTTCTTATCCTTCTTATAGATTTTCCAGACTTCCCACACAATAACATTCAACCAGATGAAACAGATATGTATTATGAAGATTATAGTGTAGAACATTTTACAAATATGGCATTTGGTGACAATGGGTACGTAGGACCAAATGGAGAAACGCTAATCTCTATGAAACAATTATACGAACAGCAATCAGGTGGAAGTTATACAATAGATGGTCAGGTTGCAGGTTGGTATACTGCTGAACATGAAGCAGCTTATTATGGTGGTAATAATGAAAGTGATAATGATCAAAACCCTAGAGATTTGGTAAGAGAAGCACTATTAGCAGTAAGTCAAGATCCAACTATAGATTTAAAAGAGTATGACCAAGAAGATCGTTATGATTTAGATGGTGATGGCGATTATCGTGAGCCGGATGGTTTAGTTGATCATCTTATGATTGTTCATGCTAGTGTAGGTGAAGAAGCAGGTGGGGGTAGTTTAGGAGAGGATGCAATTTGGTCACATCGTTCTAATCTACGTGGTGTATTCACAATGCCTGGTACAGAAGCAGATGCATCTTACTGGGGTGGATTAATGGCAGCTTATGATTATACAATTCAACCTGAGACAGGAGCGACAGGTGTATTTGCACATGAGTATGCACATGATTTAGGATTGCCAGATGAATATGATATATTCTATACAGGTCAAGGTGAGCCAGTTTCATATTGGTCTATCATGTCAAGCGGAAGCTGGGCAGGTCTTGTTCCAGGAACTGAACCTACTGGTTTTAGTGCTTGGGCTAAGGAGTTTTTACAAGCTACAATGGGTGGTAATTGGTTAACAGGTACAACTGTTCATGTCGATGATATCGATGAGAACGGAATTGAAGTCCTACTTGATCAGGCTAGTTCAAAAGGAATAAATGATGATGCTGTACGCATTGACTTGCCTAATAAAGTAAAACAATTTAATGAGCCATTTAGTGGGGAGTTCGAGTTTTTCAGTGGAAAAGGTGATGAAATAGACAACTCTATGTCTACATCATTAGATTTAACTGCTGCTACAAGTGCTTTACTAACTTTTAAAACTTGGTATCAAATTGAATTGGATTGGGATTATGCTTCAATTCAAGTAAGAGAAGAAGGTACAAATGAATGGGTATCTATTCCAGGTAATTTAACAACAGATTATGATCCTAATGAACAAAATCCTGGTTTTGGAATTACGGGTCATTCAGATGGTTGGGTTGATGGAGTATTTGATTTATCTGATTTTGCAGGGAAATCAATTGACTTGCGTTTCAACTATTGGACAGATGTTGCTTACATTGATCCTGGATTCTATGTAGACGATATTTCTATAGAAGTTGATGGAGAAGTTGTATTGTTTGATGATGCAGAAGCAGATAGTTCATTTGAATTTGATGGTTTTGACTTAAATGATGGAACGATAGAGTTTAAACATTACTATTTACTTGAATGGAGAAACTATGATGGTGTAGATGAAGGCTTATCTCATATTCGTCGTGGTGAAAGTGTAATGGCATTTGAGCCAGGTTTATTAATTTGGTATGCAGATGAATCTTTTGATGCGAATCTAGTTGGAAATCATCCAGGTGATGGTTTCTTAGGAGTAGTTGATGCTGATCAGAATGTAGTTAAAACTGGTGATAATTCACCAGCTGTTACAAGATACCAAGTTCATGATGCTACATTTGGTCTTCAGAAAGATGAAAAAATGTTTTTAGAATTATCATCTGGTATAATTAAGGATAACCATACTACGATTCAGCCAATGTTTGACGATAGTCAATCATATATGAGCTCTCAAATCCCAGATGCAGGACGTAATGTTCCTGAGTATGGTTTGAAAGTACGTGTAATTGGGGAAAGTGATGATTTAAGTGCTGCTAAAATTATCATTACTCGTGACTAATATTTTCAAATAATATCTATTTGAATGAACCTATTAACCTCTTGGGGTAATTACCTCAAGAGGTTTTCCCATGTCTTGCAAAATTAAAACAAACATGTTACTATAAAGCCACTTAATATGTGTGACCTAAAAGTAACATAATGAAATAAGGAGGATGTATACCAGTTATGGACGATCAAGATTTAACTCTAATGTTCAAAGCACTTGGTCATCCTATTCGAAGGGATATTCTTGATTTACTGAAAAGTAAACCAAAAACAACAAGTGAATTAACAGTGCATTTCAAAAATGTAAGCAGATATGCGGTAATGAAACATCTAAATATACTTGAACAAGCTAATCTTTTATTAGTTAGAAGAGAAGGACGAACAAGAGTAAACTATATTAACATAGTTCCATTACATCAAATGTTAGATCGTTGGTCCACTCGTTACCAATCAAATTTTGCAAGTGCAATTGTCTCTTTAAAAACAAAAATTGAAGGGAGTAACAATGATATGAGTTTAGTACATGATAGTTTTCAAATTGAACAAGAAATCATGATTGATGCTAGCCGAGAAAAAGTGTATGAGGCAATAACAAAGGGGATAAATGACTGGTGGTCATACCGTCTTTGTGGAGAAGGGTCAACACTGACATTTGAACCCAAGGTTGATGGTAAATTCTTAGAAGTTAATGAGAATGGGAAAGCTGCGCTATGGGGTACTGTAATTAAGATTAATCCACCTGAAGAAATTCGTTTGAGTGGATTATTAGGAATGGAAGGTGCAGTGAACAGTGCATATTCTTTTAAATTAGAAGAGAAGGGTACATCTACTGTATTAAAACTTTCACATCATGCAGTTGGATTAATGAACCCAGATTGGCAGCAGTCTCACAATGAAGGCTGGAAAGAACTTCTAGGAGAGTTTCTTAAAAACTATGTTGAGAAAAACGAACTGCCTAAATCAAAAAAATAATAAAAAAAGTCACATTGAATTATAATAGAGAAACGGTCGAAAAGTTATAAAAAGAGGTGATATATGAAGCAAGATCCTCATAATATCACCTAGCATAAAAGGAAAAAAATGATTAGATCTATTTTAACATGATTAATAGACGAAATCTACATATTTATACTTAAATAATTATTTTTATTCAATCATAATGAAATAAAAAAATCGAAATGATAACAATTATTAAAAATTTAAGTATTATAATTACTATAAAAGGACCCTGAGAAGATCATGGTATTGATAAATATACTTTTTGTTATCAGACAAAAAAAAGAAATTTATCACAATTATTCGAATATTATTGGTATACTAATAATGAAGGTGATAATCAGGAGCTCTATTTTAATCGTCTTGCATTTTATTTCATTAAGTGTTACTATTTTTACAGTAAGTGAGTTTTTTAAACTAAATAACATTTCCTTCGGGGTCGGGTGAAATTCCCAACCGGCGGTGATACTATTTACGGAAACCGTAAATAGTTCAGTCCGTGACCCGTGTTATTGAATTATTTCATATAACCGGTGGATCTGGTGCAACTCCAGAGCCGACAGTAAAGTCTGGATGGGAGAAGGAAAGCGTCAAAGGCTATTTTAGGTTTAATTTTATAAGCTCATATGTTTGAGTTCTATAAATATGCCTAAGAAACGATGTGAAAAACTTGTATTTAAGATGGTTTTTTAATGTGTCTTTATGTACTTTTTTTCACAAAGTTGATAAGTTTATTTGTGTTTCAAAGATTCACATATAAATTTATTAGTCATTACAGCTTTCATAAATACCATTTTAGCCCCTTTTTCAAGAAAAGGGGCTTTTCGTTTTTAGAATTAGTAAATGGGTGGGTGGTCTTATTTGAATCAATTAAATGATGAAACTTATATGCGACTAGCCTTACAAATGGCTGAAACGACAAAGGGACAAACTGAAATAAACCCTGTAGTAGGTTGCGTCATTGTAAAGGAAGGCAGAGTGATCGGTATGGGTGCTCATTTAAAAATGGGTACAGCTCATGCTGAGGTTCAGGCTTTAAAGATGGCTGGGAAAGATGCTGAGGATAGTACAGTATATGTAACACTTGAACCATGCAGTCACTATGGTAAAACACCGCCATGTGCTGAACGGTTAATACAAGAAAAGGTAAAACGTGTTGTTGTAGCATGTACAGATCCTAATCCAAATGTGGCGGGGCGTGGAATTCAAAAATTAAGGAACGCAGGTATCGAGGTGGATGTCGGGTTATTAGAACAGGAAGCGCTTCAATTAAATGAAATATTTAATAAATACATTATAGATAAGATGCCATTTGTTACTTTAAAAACAGCATCAACATTAGATGGTAAAATAGCTTCAAAAACAGGAGATAGTAAGTGGATTACGAATGAAAGTTCTCGTGAGTTCGTCCATACGTTACGACACCAACATCAAGCCATTATGGTAGGTGTAGAGACATTGATAGCAGACGATCCTTCCCTTACGACAAGACTATCTGTTGATGGAATACAACCGATTCGTGTTATTGTGGATTCTAATTTAAGAACTCCCCTTGATGCAAAAGTGATCCTTGACCAAAACCATAAAACAATATTGTTATCAACTGAAAATGCTTCCTTGGATAAAATCAAACAATTTGAGGAGCTAGGTGTGGAAATCATTATGTGCGGCTCAAATGCACAAGTAAACCTGAACCTAGCAATGCAACATCTGGCTGAACAAGGAATTGGGTCTATTTTATTAGAAGGCGGAGGCCGTTTAAATGGAGCAATGTTAGAGGCTGAATTAATAGATAAAATCATATTGTTTTACGCTCCAAAAATTATCGGTGGTAACGAAGCACCAACAAATTTTATTTTACCTGGTTTTAATAAAATGAGTGAAGCAATTGTATTAGAAAACATACGGATTCAAACCTTTGAAAATGATATATGTGTTACAGGGTATCCTAAATATGGAGGTGATTAGCTAAATGTTTACTGGAATTATAGAAGAAATTGGAATAATTAAAAATATTTCAAAGCAATCACAAAGCATGATTATTTCAATTAATAGCAAAAAAATGCTTGAAGATATCCACCTTGGGGACAGTATTTCAGTAAATGGAGTTTGTTTGACAGTAACTCAATTTAACTCTTCTTCATTTACGATGGACGTAATGCCTGAAACTTTTAGAAAAACGAGTTTATCTCAATTATCCGCTGGTTCCAAAGTGAATCTAGAAAGAGCAATGTCAGCCAATGGACGATTTGGCGGCCATATTGTTCAAGGACATGTAGATAGTACAGGCATTATAAAAAATAGGGAAGATGAAGAGAATTCAGTTGTTTTTACGATAGAACCCGATCAACAGGAAATTTTTAAGTATATAATCCCACAAGGTTCTATTACATTAGATGGTATTAGCCTTACGTTAGTGAAAGTTACTAATTCAACTTTTAGTGTATCAATAATCCCTCATACTCTAGAACAGACGATTTTACAGCAAAAATTCATAGGAGATAAGTTGAATATAGAAGCAGATATCTTAGGAAAATATATCCATAATTTGTTAAATGGAAATAAACAACAAAATAATCAAGACAGCAATAATATTTCAAAACAGATGCTGATAGAAAATGGATTTATATAACTATTACCCAAAAAAGTGAAGATCACCAACAGATGTCTATGATTTAACTTAGTATTGAATTTGAAATTGAAGAGGAGGATTAAAAATGGGAGATCAGATCAAATTAGATAAAATTGAAGAAGCGATATATGACTTAATGTTAGGTAAAGTAGTGATTGTAGTGGATGATGAAGATCGTGAGAATGAGGGAGATTTTATCGCTCTAGCTGATAAAGCAACACCAGAGGTCATTAATTTTATGATTACAGAAGGAAGAGGTTTAGTCTGTGTACCTGTTACACAAGAAAGAGCGCAGAAGTTAGATTTACAGCCAATGGTGGAGCAGAACACAGATTTTCACGGCACTGCTTTTACAGTCTCTGTGGATCACACAGATACAACTACTGGAATCTCTGCACATGAAAGGTCAAGAACGATTAAAGCTATGATTGACCCTAAGTCTAAACCACAAGATTTCCGCAGACCAGGTCATATTTTTCCATTGGTTGCTAAAAATGGAGGAGTATTAAGAAGAGCAGGTCATACTGAAGCTTCTATTGATTTAGCACGATTATGCGGAGCATCACCAGCTGCTGTTATTTGTGAGGTGATTAAAGAAGATGGCACTATGGCTAGGTTACCAGATTTGAAAAAGATTGCAGAGAAATTTGACCTAAAATTAATTACAATTAAAGATCTTATTAGATATCGGAATGCTAAGGAACAGCTCGTAAATCGTGAGGTAGAAGTGAAAATGCCAACTGATTTTGGTATGTTTAAAGCGGTAGCTTATTCAAATCTTGTAGATCAAAAAGAACATGTCGCATTAGTTAAAGGAAATATTGATAGTGATCAACCGGTTATGGTTCGTGTCCATTCCGAGTGTTTAACTGGTGATGTATTTCATTCACATCGTTGTGATTGTGGATCACAGCTTGCAGCAGCACTGAAACAAATTCATGATGAAGGTTCGGGCATTCTTTTATATATGAGACAGGAAGGTCGCGGCATTGGATTAATAAATAAATTAAAAGCTTATGAACTACAAGAACAAGGGTTGGATACAGTGGATGCTAATCTGAAACTAGGTTTTGCTCCTGATTTGAGAGATTATGGAATAGGGGCACAGATTTTAAAGGATCTCGGGGTTAGAAAAATTCGTTTATTAACAAACAATCCAAGAAAAATCACAGGATTAGAAGGATATGGGATGGAAGTTGTCGAACGTATACCTTTACAAATAGAAGAAAATGAGGATAACACTAATTATTTGCATACGAAACAAAGTAAATTAGGACATTTATTAAAATTTTAAATGAAATAAAATAAATATATAACTAGGAGATGGGATCATGGCACATATATATGAAGGACATTTAGTATCTGAAGGTTTAAAATATGGGATAGTAGTAGGGCGTTTCAATGAATTCATTACCTCTAAATTATTATCTGGAGCTCTTGATGCTCTTAAGAGACATGGAGTAAAAGAAGAGGAAATTGAAGTTGCATGGGTTCCGGGTGCATTTGAAATTCCCCTAATTGCTCAAAAGATGGCACAAACGAACAAATATGATGCAGTCATAACTTTAGGTACAGTTATTCGCGGGTCTACTCCACATTTTGATTATGTTTGTAGTGAAGTATCAAAAAGTGTTTCTTCAATTAACTTAAAAACAGGTGTACCTACGATTTTTGGTGTACTTACAACTGATTCAATAGAGCAAGCTGTAGAGAGAGCAGGAACAAAAGCAGGGAATAAAGGTTGGGAAGCTGCTGCAACAGCCATAGAAATGGCTAACTTAAGTAAACAATTTGAAGGGTAAGATAAACCTTGTCAGTACAATATAAATTAGAAAAATTTGAGGGTCCGCTTGACTTATTACTTCATTTAATTGATAAATCAGAAATTGATATTTACGATATTCCAGTGAAGGAAATCACTGAACAATATATGGACTATCTAAAACAGATGGAAAAATTTGAACTTGAAATTACCAGTGAGTTTCTTGTAATGGCAGCGACACTTTTATCAATAAAAAGTAAAATGCTGCTTCCAAAACCACCACCGATTGATTTGGAATTAGATGAGAATGTTGAAGATCCACGTGAAGAATTAGTAAGGAAATTAATTGAATATAGAAAGTATAAAACGATTGCTGATCATTTAAGAGATCAGGAATTGGAACGGAGTTTAATATTTTCTAAAGAACCTGATGATTTAAGCCATTTTATTTCAGATACAGTTGAAAACCCTGTTGAAGGTTTGCATCTTGCTGACTTGATCATCGCTTTTAGTAAAGTGATTAAAAAAGTGGAAAAACGACAATCTGTTGCAACCATTCGCAGAGATGAAATCTCAGTTAAGGATCGGATTCTTGAAATGATGGGTTATTTTAAGAAAAGTGAGAGTAAAGTTCTTTTTTCCACTTTATTTGAGAGTGAGTCGAGCAGAGAATTTATTATAGTTACATTTTTAGGTTTGTTAGAATTAATGAAAATGAAAAAAATAATAAGTTATCAGAACCATTCATTTGATGACATAGTGATTGAATACATTGATAAGGAGGAAGTGCATGAACTCAACACAGATGAAATCGATTATTGAAGGATTGTTATTTGTATCTGGGGATGAAGGCATTGATGTTAAACAAATTGCAAAAGTAATTGAACAAGATGAAAAAGTGATAATCGATGTGTTGAAGAACATGAGGTCAGATTATGAAAAGAAAAAAAGGGGGATTCAAATCTTAGAACTTGCGGGTTCATATCAGTTTACTACTCGACCTGAACATGCTCCTTATTTTCAACGGTTGGCACACTCTCCTTCAAGAGCTACTTTATCTCAGGCAGCTCTCGAGACTCTAGCTATTATTGCATACAGACAGCCAATCACTAGAGTTGAAATAGAAGATATTCGTGGTGTGAAATCTGATCGAGCCATTCATACACTGGTTGTTAAAGGATTAACACATGGAGTAGGTAGGGCGGAATCATTAGGGAGACCTATATTATACGGTACTACAAAACAGTTTTTAGACTATTTTGGTATTAATAGTTTGAAAGACTTACCTGACCAAGACACATTTGAAAATCATGATAACTTAGAAGAAGAAACGAACAAGTTACTTGAAAAAATGGGAATGCAGCAAATGACAATGAACGATTTAGAATAAATATACTTAGTTAAACTCTAAACGAATAAATGGTTTGGAGTTTTTTTTATGTTTCTATTACTAGGTATTTTTGTGTATGATTTTCATTTGGAAAGAAATACTAAACGTATTAGAAAAAGGAAGAACTATTTTGGGAGGTAAACCTCATTATGTTGTGGTTATGGGGATTCTTATTCATATTGCTTATTTTGTTTTTTTGGGCTTTATATAGCTTCATAAAAGTAAAAATTTCTATAAAACGAATTCATAAAGATGACCGCTTTTCTGTTGACCTATACTTATTTAAACGTTTATTTCATTATCAATATGAAATATCACTTGTTGAGTTTAGAAATGTTTTTGAAGGTGTAGAGTTAAAAACCAAAAGCTCAAAAAAAGAAGATAAATTAGAGTCAGAAGAGGACTCACTTATTACCCCAAAAAATATATGGGATTATTTAAATGATGCAAAAGAATTAGTTACACATTTTGTTGGGTTCTCCAAATTTATTTCTCAATCAATGTCTTATATTCATTGTACTCATTTAAAATGGAAAACAAGTGTAGGTATTGGAGAAGCACCAGAAACTGCAATGTTAACTGGCTTAATTTGGGGTGTGAATAGTAATATCATTGGTTACTTTATAAATAAAATTAAGATGAATGCCACACCGAAGTTAGAAGTTCATCCTTTATATAATAAAGTAGATATTTATATTGAAGCGGAGTGTATACTTAAAATTCGTATAGCACATGCTATCTATATTGCAATACATTTTATGATTCGTTTGCTAAAGGCAAAAGGAGGGTTCAAAACATGGAAGAGCATCCTATCCAAGGGTTAATGATAACAGCAATGGAAAATATAAAGGAAATGGTTGATGTAAATACCATTATAGGTGATCCAGTTGAAACACCAAGTGGAAGTATCATATTACCTGTTTCAAGAGTAGGGTTTGGATTTGCAGCTGGGGGAAGTGAATTTGTTATACGAGGCGATGCAAATTCTGATGAATCTGAATCAAACGCAAAAATGCCATTTGGCGGTGGATCCGGAGGTGGAGTTTCTATTGTTCCAATTGCTTTTTTAGTTGTTGACAAAGCAGGGGTACAACTTGTTTCGTTAGATAATCAAACTCACTTACTTGAAAGAATAATTGATTCTACTCCTCAAGTTATGGATAAAATTCAATCATTGTTTAAAAAAGATGAAAAAAAAGATGAGATCAACGATCATTCACATGAAAAAGGACCGATGATGTAAAGGAATAGAAAAAATGAGAAGAAGGGAATTATATCACTTTCTTCATTAATCAAGTATTTGAAAAAGAACCTTCAAAATCACATTAAATTTTGAATTTGAAGGTTCTTGGCTTATTAACTAATTGTTTTTATTATTATAATCTATTTTAAATCCTCAAGTAACATACTTTTCCATGATTTATCATCTTGATGATAAAATATTAATTTTGGTTTTGATTCATTTATAATTCGATCTGTATAATATTCAGGATCAATTTTGACTCGTTTAAAATTAGCCTTATCTAAATCGTATATAATCAGCTCATTTTCACTTGAGCTAGAATGAACTGAAAAGTATAACTTGTTGTTATCATATAGCAAATTCCCTAAATTATTATAATTTTGATGGAATATCGTTATTACTTTATTCGTTTCTAAGTTGATTTGTAAGACTTTATAACCTTGTAATAAATAAATGATCCCTTCTTTTTCATCAAAGTGATAAGAACTTTCTCCATATACTGGTATATAATTTTTATTATCTCTCGGAAAGGAAATCGTTTTATTCCAATCCCCGTTTTTATCAAACAATACTGCACGGTTATCAAATAATATAATAACCTGATTATTGTAAGGAAGTATCCTTGTTTTTGCGTGGGTAGCATATTTTTGACCAACATAAATTTTTTTGAATTGCTGGGTTCCTGGTTTGTGCTGAAATAAATCGTAGTCAAGTATCCAAATCATATTATTTTCAACATCATGATAGTAATGATCAAGTTCTATGTTTCTTTCCTTAAGTTTACCTTCTTCGATGGTTTGAAATTTTTTTGAATTTTTACTTAAAAAGTTTAAATTTTCATCTAAAAGTGTATAACCATCAATACTTTCAATTTGCAAAGATCCATCATTATTTACATTTATTTTTTTTGGTAAATTCAACTGATATTGTGAAACGATATTAAAATTTTCATTTAACTTTATTACTCGATTTCCAAACGTATCAGCTATAATCCAATAATCGCCGATTTTTGTAAAATCTTTTGAAGTGGATACATGAACAGCTGCTTCAAAAAGAACAATGAAAGAATTTGAAATTGGTAGTTCAACTATTTCTTCAAGCTGCTCTCCTTGTAGTCTATATAGCTTTTTTGAACCAATTACATACCACTGATTTGATATATTTTTTCTGATGATTTCCCTCGATAAGTCACCGCAACCTGAAAAACATTCCAACTGTTCTGCTTTATTTAATGCTTCAGGAATCTGACTATCTTGTTCTACTTCAAAAATCTGTTTAGGAAGATTCACTACGATTTCTTCTGTTTTGAGTTTTTTAATTTCAGATTCCATTTCCATTTGTATGTTTAAATCTTCAATCCATAACGAGTGATTTTTATTTATTTGTTCATCCATTGGTGAATTAAATTTTATAAGATCATTTAAGGATAAGTACTTTATTTCCCCTTCGACTTCAAATTCTAAATATGATTTATTCTGTTTAGTGAATTTAGCATCTTGAATCAAATACGAATTGGTTTCATCTATAAAAGTATCATCCCAATTATATTTATATCGGATGATCTGCAACTCATTATCAACTATTTTGTAAAAACCAAAGATATTATAGTGGGGTCTAATTAATTTCCAGTCATTACTATTCCAGAGAAGTGAATTAGGACGTAATCTGGCTCTATATTCTGTAGGCAAAATATATAACTCTTCTCCATTAGGATCAATAAATTGTCCAAATGGATAGACTTTATTATCTACATCAAAAATCATTTTAAAATCGTTTATTTTAAAATCAACATATCTTTCTATATACGGTTTGCTGTTCATCTTTTTATAATAAACGATGGTTCCTCTCTCATCTTCAAATGTAAATAAGTCAGTATTATTTTCTGGGAAATGATACTTATTTATCTTTTTAAAATCAATTGGAAACTCTTGAGCTTGTGGTTTCCTGTTTTCATATTGTTCCATCATATCATTATAGTGTTCTTCCCATATATAGTTAAACTGTTTACTGACGTATTCAAATTTATAAGAACCTGGTTGATAAATGATTTCTCTAAAACTATTATTTCCATCAACTGCCATGAAAAAGAGATTAGGCTCATCTATATAAGTCATTGTAAGCACTTGATCCGCTAAATAATTTAATTCAGATATATTATATACTTTGGGAATTGTGGTTTCCTCGTCTTCACTTAAGAGTGATATTCCATACCATGCAGGTTTTGGATCCCCATTACTGTATTGTTCTTTCTGTTCCCCTCCCATTAAAACGGTTTGATTATGTATCCAAAAACGCATCTGATCACTCACTTTATTAAAAGAAAGCAAACTCTCCACTTTTATTTCTTCATTTGTTTCAAAAACAAACTTCAGTTCACCGTTCTGAACAAAAAGAACACCATTTTTTGTTTGTTTATTTTTGTATATGATATATGGTTCTTTTGAATGAGTTGTAAAAGTTTTCTTTGCACTCTTCCATTGGTTAATTTCATTCCAGCTTAAAAGGAGATCGTTTTTGTTTGATTCCACTTGATTTTCTTGATTAGGGTTATTATTTTTTTGATTCATATCTCCCCAAAACCAAATGCTAATTGCACCTAATAATACAAAGACGAACATAGTTATGAATATGGACACCTTATTATTCAACTTTATCACTCCTCTCAATAAACTTATATTACCATAAATTTGAAAACATAACCGAGTAGAACGAGCATATACATGTACAAATAATAGTACAACCATCGGATAGAGAAATGGAGGCAGTTATGAAAGGGATAAAAGTATTTTTCAGATTGATATTAATACTTACATTGACGTTTACAACCTTTTCAATAAGTAAAGCTGAATCTGGAGTCCCAACCTCTGCTGAATCGTTTGCATTAATTGATGTAGAATCTGGGAGAATTATAGAGAGCAAACAAGGGGACGAACAAATGCTTATTGCAAGCATTACTAAAATTATGACAGCAATCGTGGCGATTGAAGATGGGGACCTGTCAAGTGAGGTAACTGTAGGTAAAAACGCCTACAGAAAGGAAGGTTCATCCATTTATTTGCATTTAGGTGAAAAAATGAATTTACAAGACATGGTTTACGGTTTGATGCTTAGGTCTGGAAATGATGCTGCAACAGCTATTGCAGAGCATGTTGGTGGATCAATTGAAGGGTTTTCTTTTTTAATGAACCTAAAAGCAGAAGAAATTGGGATGGAGAATTCTAACTTTGTGAATCCACATGGATTAAATGAAGATGGACATTACTCTTCAGCAAATGATATTGCCAAATTATCGGCTTATGCATTAAAAAATCCGATATTTCAGGAAATAGTAAGAACCAAGGTTAAAAAAGTACCTAATCCATATGAGGAATGGGAATATACTTGGTACAACAAAAATAAGATGCTAGCACTTTATGAAGGGGCAGATGGAGTTAAAACGGGTTATACAAAAAATGCAGGTCGCTGTTTGGTTTCGTCAGCGACAAGAAATGGGCAGCAATTAGTTGTTGTTACTTTAAATGCCCCTCAAGATTGGGCAGATCATAGTCGGTTGCTCGATTTTGGATTTGAAGCTTATCCACATCATTACATTATACAAGAAGGGGAGTCAGTACAAGGACAGCCCTATATAGCAAGTAAATCTTTTAAGTATCCGCTATCTGAGGAAGAACGTTCTAAAGTAAATCAAAAATTGAAACTCATCAGTCCAGAATCTGTAGATTACAGACTTGGTGAAAGAGGCAAATTGCAATTTATGCTAAATGACACATGGATTGGTTCAATACCTGTAAATGATGTCAGTGATACATTAAGTGGAAATTCACAATTGTACTCCAGAAAATATATGGAATTTCATATACGCTCCTATATGATGACTTTAAAAAATTTAGTGAAGGATTTATTCACATGGTAAATTTAATCTGGTTATTTTTTATCTTAATAGGTTTTATTGTTGCTGCATCCCAAGGAAATATTGCTGTTTTTTCTGAAGCGGTATTTGATGGGGCAAAAACCGGTGTGACGATCTGTTTCAGTTTAATTAGTGTATTGGTTCTTTGGCTTGGTTTAATGAGAATTGCTGAGGATGCAGGATTATTAAAGAAACTTTCTATTTTGCTTCGTCCTATTGTTCGATTTTTATTTCCTACCATTCCAAAGGATCATCCTTCAATTGGATACATTATGTCAAATATGAGTGCCAATATGCTTGGATTAAATAATGCTGCTACACCTATGGGCATTAAAGCAATGGAAGAATTGCAAAAGTTAAATGTAAATAAAGAAACTGCTAGTCCAGCTATGTGTACTTTATTAGCATTAAATACATCCAGCATAACGATCATACCAACCACTATTATTGCAATTCGTATGGCAAATCAATCAATGGACCCATTTGAAATCGTAGGGACAACATTGATGGCTACAGCGATTTCTACAACAGCCGCGATTGTGGTAGATAAATGGTACCAAAGAAAAGCTTTACGGAACGAATGAGGAAATACAATGGAGTTTATCTACAAGTAGAAGGTGATTGAATGTACGGAATCATAACTGCTATATCTCTTTGGGCTATTCCGGTGATTATAGTTTTTATCTCATTATATGCTTTCTTTAAAAAGGTCCCTGTTTACGAATCCTTTATAGACGGGGCGAAAGATGGTTTTGATACGGCGATAAAAATCATTCCTCATCTTGTTGGAATGATGGTTGCCATTAGTGTTTTTAGAGCATCTGGAGCGATGGATTTTTTGTTGGGATTTCTCCATCCAGTTTTAAATTTTATAGGTGTTCCAAGTGAGGTATTTCCCTTAGCCATTTTAAGGCCCATTACTGGCGCTGGTTCACTTGCATTTACAACTGATCTTATTCAGGAGTATGGACCAGATTCAATGATTGGTAGGATTGCTTCTACTGTACAAGGCTCTACAGATACTACTCTTTATGTGCTAACAGTATACTTTGGGGCAGTAGGGATTCGTAAGAGTAGATATGCTCTAAAAGTAGGTTTAATATCAGATATGGTAGGCTTTGCTGCAGCTATAATCATTTGTATGTTAGTGTTTGGATAGGGATAGACTTAAATTGTAGTTTACTACTTGTTAAAGCTTTCTCCAATTAGGAGGAAGCTTTTTTTTCTCACCTACAATCTGTAAACCTCATATAATGTAATTCACATGATTTGATTTGAGGTGAGTTATGGATTATCTAGGTATCGTTATACACCATTCGATCTGTCCATCCATCAATGGTAAAGGATATGATTATTACATCACTAAGGATTTAAGCATTATTCCTGCAACAGATGCATTCGATACAGAATTTATTCATATTTGTGTTGAAGGTAATTTTACAGAAGTGAAGGAACTGCCTATTGTTATGAAAGAACAGCTTTTTATTATTAAAAAACTCATTTTGAGGTTATCAGCTTTACATGGTTTTTCTACCCATGATGTATATGGGCATACACTAGAGTGTCCAGGAGGAGACTTTCCATGGTATGACCTTGTGATTTCTTCCGATAATGTATATCATTAACCCTTGAGGTGATATATCATGGAAAGACTGCAAAAGGTACTTGCAAATGCGGGAATTGCTTCCAGAAGAAAATCAGAAGAAATTATATTAGCTGGAAGAGTGGAAGTAAATGAGAAGATAATAAATACTTTAGGGGTAAAAGTTAACCCTGAAGAAGACATAATTAAGGTAGACGGAAAACCCATTAGAAGTGAAAGCAAAATTTATGTGTTATTTCATAAACCTAAAGGAGTGATTAGCAGTGTAAAGGATCCAGAGGGCAGGCAAGTTGTAACAGATTACTTGAAAAAAGTGAAACAACGTGTATATCCAGTCGGCCGTTTGGATTATGATACTGAGGGTTTATTATTACTTACGAATGATGGAGAGTTCTCCAACTTAATGACACATCCCAAACATCATATTGAAAAGACATATTTTGTTACAGTGAAGGGTATTCCGCATGGTTCTAAGTTGGATCGTCTGAAAGAAGGCATTGTATTGGATGATGGTAAGACGGCTCCAGCTGAAGTGGAATACCATGATGTGAATCCAGATAAAAATGAATCAATTATCTCTATTACAATTCACGAAGGGAAAAACAGACAAGTTCGTAGAATGTTTGAAGCTCTTTCAGTCCAAGTGAAAAGATTGAAAAGAGTTCAATTCGGTTTTTTAAATCTTCAAGGTGTTTCTAGAGGGAAGTTTAGATATCTTCAAACAAGTGAAGTAAAAGAATTAAAAGATCTTGCGTTGAAGTCACATAAAATTCAAAATAAAGTCTAAAAATTGAAAAATGTTTCGATATAATGGAATAGTATCATTATTACTGTAAAATAAAGTGATGCAGTTTAATATTTTTTGAAGTAAGAAAGCAAGGTGTTCTGATTGAAAAACAATAAAAAATGGATACAGTATATCATATTAATTCTATTTGTAGTTATTGCTGGTGTAACACTTTTTAGTGGTGTTCTTTCAACAGATGAAGTTCCTGAAGTGGGTAAGTTAGCTCCAGACTTTTCTTTGAAAGGTCTGAATGGACAAGTCTATCAACTTTCAGACTTTAAAGGTAAACCAGTAGTTGTGAATTTCTGGGGTAGCTTTTGTGAACCTTGTGTAAGGGAAATGCCAGCAATTGAGGACATTTATAACAAATATCAAACTGAGGACTTAATGGTTCTTGGTATTAATTTGGCTGAACCAGAAGTTACAGTCCAAAGTTTTGTAAATCAAGTTGGTGTTACTTTTCCAATCCTTTTAGATAAGAATATTGTTTCTGATCAATATGATGTCAAATATTATCCAACTACTTTTTTCGTGGATGTTAATGGAATTATAATGGAAAAGAAGATTGGTGAAATGAGCGAATCCTATTTAATTCAGACTGTGAACAAGTTAACAGCAGAAAAGGAGTAAAACAATGATTCAAAATACAAAGTGTGAATGCGGGCATCAAAATCCAGTGAATACAGTACTTTGTGAATCTTGTGGAAAACCTTTAATAGATGATCAAAGTGTAGAGCCATTGGAAATGCGTTATGATGGTGCTGTTCGCAGATCTCAACGTGATAACAAAACAATCATTGACCGTGTTTGGAGCTTTTTTTCTTCTGTTAAAGTAGCGATATATTTAATATTTTTCACACTTTGTGGTGCTTCGTTAGGAACGATATACCCGCAAGAAAGTACCTTTATTAACATAGACCCCTCTACATACTACCCAGAGACGTATGGAACGATGGGCTCAATTTATTATATGTTAGGTCTTTCACATACTTATGATTCTTGGTGGTTTAAACTTCTTTTAATTATGATTGGTACATCGCTAGTTATATGTAGTTTAGACCGAGTATTACCTTTATACAGAGCTTTGAACAAACAAAAAATTAGAAAACATGATCAATTTATAAGAAGGCAGAAAGTGGTCTATACTGGGGATATTAAGGGAATAGAAAATGATCAAGATGCTGAGCGGTGGGTAACTGATTTTTCAGCCGTTTTAAAGAAGAAGTTCTATCGTGTAACAACAGACGGAAGTTCATTATTAGCAGAAAAAAATAGATTTAGTCGTTGGGGACCTTATATTAATCATATCGGGCTCATTATATTTTTGATAGCGGTATTATTACGTTTAATCGTATCACCATGGTATATGGAAGAATATATTTCTGTTTTGGATGGAGATATTGAACATATTCCTGGAACTAACTATTATGTTGAAAATGAAGGGTTCACTGTTGAATATTATGCTGAGGATGAATTATCTGAAAAGACAGTTGAAAAAGGAAAAATCATTCCAAAACTGTTTGCAACTGAAGCTGTGTTATATGAATGTGTAGAAAACTGTAATGATCCTATAGAAGACCCTGTATTGGAGGAAGTGAAAAAACACTCGATTCAAGTGAACGAACCGTTAGAATACGAAGGGTTATTAATTTATCAAATGGGTTATGAAGAGACCCCTCAATTAAACTCAGTTAATGCTACTTTGAAAAATAGAGAAACTAATGAGGAATATGGTCAGTTTGTTTTAGAAATGGACAATCCCAAATCAGCATATGATGTGGGTGATTATCAATTAGAACTTATTGGTTATTACCCAGACTTTACATTTATTAACGGTGAAGCAGGTACAAAATCTTCTAAACCTAATGCACCTGCATTTATTTTTTCAATTCATGGACCCGGATTGTCTGAAGAAGGGGAGATCAATATGTATTTTCCTATTCCACAACATAAAGCCACCTATCAAGAAGATCAAATTAATATTGCAGCTGGTAGCACATTAGTAATTGATGTTGGATCTATGAAAGATGTAGACTTTTCGTCATATACTAGTTTTTTAAGTGCCAGAAAAGATACGATATTACCGATGGTTTGGGTCGGTCTTTCCATCTCAATGATCGGGTTGATTCTAGGATTTTATTGGAATCATCGCAGAATTTGGCTTAAATTTGATAAAAATCAATTACTGTTAGGTGCTCATTCTAATAAAAATTGGTTTGGATTAAGAAAAGAAGTTGCTCAAGCATTGCACAAATCTGGTATAGAAGTAGAACCTAAATCACTAGAAAACGAGGTGAAAAACAGTTGAGTTTAGAACAAATAAGTAATACTAGTTTAATTTTAGCATTTATTTTATATATAGTTTCTGCCTTCTTCTTTGTAATCTCAATTACAGGGAAAAAGTGGAGTAATCGCGAGCCTATAGAACATACAAAACGTTGGAGTAAAATGGCATTTATCATTACAGTAATAGGGTTTGCTTCTCAAATCGTATACTTTATTACAAGATGGATTTATTCTGATCATATTCCAACATCAAATATGTTTGAATTTATGTCATTTTTGTCTATGATGATCATCGCAGGGTTTATTATTATTTATCTCATGTATCGTTCACCTGCTTTAGGCGTTTTCTCATTACCAGTAGGATTTATAATTTTAGCATATGCAATGGTGTTCCCTTGGGAAGCAGAGCCTTTAATTCCTGCTTTGCAAAGTTACTGGCTTAAAATTCACGTTACTACTGCAGCCCTTGGCGAGGCTTTTTTTGCAGTAGGATTTGCTACAGGGTTAATGTATCTAATTAGAACAGTGAACTTTTCAGGCACTTCAAAGAAAGAACGCAGATCCATAAGAGGTGTAGAATTTACCATATTTGTTATACTTGTAGTAATAGGTTTTATTGGATCAGTTTTTCTTTTTAACGGCATGGATTATCATGCGGAATTTTCAAAGGAAGTTATTGTATCTGCTGAAGATTCAGAGTTAGATCAAGTCATTAAAGAAGATGTGGAATATACATTACCTCCAATTGTAAAACCTTACAACAGTGAAATAGTGTCAATGGATTCTTACTTTGGAATTCAAAAACCGTTATTTGAAGCACCATTTTGGATGAAAGGCGTAAATGCGGGTCGTAAATTAAATACCGTAGTTTGGGCATTGATTATAGGGACTTTGCTTTATTGTGTTTTGAGGTTGATCTTACGAAAACCAATTGGTGCAAGTATACAACCAATATTAAGTGATTTAGATCCAGATGATTTAGATGAAATTAGTTATCGTTCCATTGCCCTCGGCTTCCCTATCTTTACTTTAGGTGCTCTAATATTTGCTATGATTTGGGCGCACATTGCTTGGGAAAGGTTTTGGGGTTGGGACCCAAAAGAAGTATGGGCATTAATTGTATGGTTATTTTATAGTGTATATTTACATTTGCGTTTATCTAGTGGCTGGCAGGGTTCAAAATCATCTTGGTTATCCGTCATTGGATTTTTAATTGTAATGTTTACGTTGGTGGGCGTTAATTTAGTTATAGCTGGATTACACTCTTATGCAGGAGTATAATATAAATATACCTATAAAAGTGAAGCGAAGCTTCAAACAACATAAGTGATTCAAGGAAGTACAAACAGCTTAGAATCTACCAGTCATGTATGAATCATTAATATATATTTTCAAAGGTTATTCTAAGATAGGAGTTGAAAATACGATGTCAGAAAAAAGTATAATTTTAGTTGTAGATGATGAGGAAAGAATACGTAGACTTCTTCGTATGTATCTTGAAAAAGAAGGATGTGTAGTAGATGAAGCTGAGGATGGAGAGACAGCTTTAGAAATGGCTCTTGAAAAGGATTATGATTTAATTCTCTTAGATTTGATGCTTCCAGGAATGGATGGAACTGAGGTTTGTGAGAAACTCAGGATTCAAAAAGCAACTCCAGTTATCATGTTAACAGCAAAAGGGGAAGAGGCAAATCGAGTGCAAGGATTTGAGGTAGGCACAGATGATTATGTAGTAAAACCATTTAGTCCGAGAGAAGTTATCTACAGAGTAAAAGCAATCTTACGACGTTCATCCGCTACTGCATATCTAACAAGTGAAGATAGTTCTAGTAATAACATTGTTTTTCCAAATTTAATCATTGAACATGATGCACATCGTGTCACTGCTAACGGACAAATTATTAGTTTAACCCCTAAAGAATATGAATTGTTACATTACTTAGCTACATCTCCAGATAAGGTGTATTCTCGAGAAGAATTATTAAAAGATGTTTGGAACTATGAGTTTTTTGGTGATCTAAGAACCGTTGATACTCATGTTAAGAGGCTTAGAGAAAAGTTAAATAAGGTTTCACCTGAAGCAGCTTCTATGATTCATACTGTTTGGGGAGTGGGGTATAAGTTAGAGGTGCCAAAATAAAGTGAATATATGGAAGAGTGTAGTTGGTAAGCTGTGGATTACGATTATCCTTCTAGTTGCTTTTGTAATCACATTTTTAGGATTGTTTTTATTAGTATATATCGATGTGAATTTTGATAAAAATTCACAGGAAATTAGTTGGTTATTTGTTTATACAGGCATTATTGGTTTTTTGTTAACTACATTTTTTGCATTTTTTTTATTTACAAAAATTACACAGCCTTTATTACAATTAAAAAAAGCAGCAGATTCCATTACCGTTGGGGAATATAAAACTCGTGTTGAGATTCGTTCCTCTGATGAAATTGGACAGCTGGCTAATAGATTTAATCATATGGCTGAAAAGCTTGAACAAACCATCAGAGACCTAAATCATGAGAAAGAGCAATTAGGAAGCATTTTACGCAGTATGACGGATGTGGTTATCACTTTTGATGCTCAAGGTACTATTTTACTTGCAAACCCTCAAGGTGAGAAGCTGATCCAACAGTGGTCTGCTCTTTCTTGGGAACAGGCTCCAGAAAAAATTACTTTAAAGCATACTCCAGAACCTCTTCAACCTTTATTTCAAACCGTAGTATCAAACAATGAAGAGCTGACTTCTAAGTTATATGTACTAAATGATGTATGGTCAGTGGTTATTACTCCACTTTATGCTCAAGATATGGTTCGTGGTGCAGTTGCTGTTTTACGTAACGTTACTGAAGAGGATCGCTTAGAAAAATTACGTAAAGATTTTGTTGCGAATGTATCTCATGAATTAAGAACTCCGCTTTCTATGTTGCAGGGGTATAGTGAAGCACTTTTGGATGATATTGCAGGATCTATAGATGAAAAGAAGGAACTTGCACAGATTATTTTAGACGAATCGTTACGTATGAGCAGATTAGTCAAAGACTTATTAGACTTGGCGAAAATGGAAACAGGAAACATCGAATTGAATTGTGATCGGGTGAACATTACAACATTACTTGAACGAGTCATTCGTAAATTTTCAGCATTAGCCAATGAACATCATGGTGTAACAATTAAACAGAATATAGCTAAGGGAGATTTATGGATAGAATGTGGTGATGAAGACCGTTTAGAGCAAGTTTTAACTAATTTATTAGATAATGGCTTGCGACACACACCTAAAGGAGCATCTATATTTATTCGTGCGCATTATACAGCGAATCAAGATGGAATACGAGTTGAAATAGAAGATCAAGGAGAGGGAATCCCCACTGAGGATTTACCGTATATATTTGAAAGGTTTTATAAAGCAGACAAAGCAAGGACACGTAATTCTACAGGTGGAACTGGGTTAGGATTATCCATTGTTAAGAATATTGTTCAATCCCATGAAGGTACGATAGAAGCTAAGAGTATAGTTGGGAAAGGCACAACTTTTTCATTTATAATACCATGTCATAGATCAAGTGAGTAACATTAGGCATTCATTTATTAAATATAACTAGGAGCTTTACTTTTAAAACTTAACTTAAAGGTAAAGCTTTTTTTATAACTTAAGAATTTAAATATTCTTAAAATTATAAATTTTATAAAATATCTTCTGTTATACAATTATATTTTTAGAAGGGTTGTTTTAGCGATGGGAATAGATTATTTACACCACCCTTATCCATCACAGAGAATGACAGTTTTTGCAAAGAGAGGGATGGTTGCAACATCACAACCAATTGCTGCACAGGTTGGTCTAGATATATTAAAAAAGGGAGGAAACGCAATTGATGCAGCGATTGCTACTGCAGCTTGTTTAACTGTTGTTGAACCAACATCAAATGGTATTGGTGGAGACGCTTTTGCTTTAGTCTGGAACAAGGGGGAATTACATGGACTTAACGCAAGTGGTCCTGCACCAAAGAAGATATCAATCGATGCTGTAAAAGAGAAGGGCTATAAAACAATACCTAATTACGGGTGGTTACCTGTAACAGTTCCTGGAGCACCTAGTGCATGGTCAAAGTTGTCAAAGCAATTTGGTAAACTATCACTAAAAGAAGTGTTAGAACCAGCCATTCATTATGCAGAGAATGGATATCCAATATCACCTGTTTTGGGTAAATATTGGGGATTAGCATATAAAAGATATAAAAAAGCCCTCATTGGTTCTGAATTTAAACATTGGTTTGATACCTTTGCACCAAATGGAAGGGCACCAAAAATAGGCGAAATGTGGGGTTCTATAGAGCATGCAAAAACACTTAAATCCATTGCAGAAACAAACGGTGAAAGTTTTTATCGGGGTGAATTGGCACAAAAAATAATATCATTTTCAAGGTTACATGGAGGTTATCTTTCTGAAGAGGATTTAGCTGAATATCAACCAGAATGGGTAAAACCAATTTTATTAAATTACCGTGGATATGATGTTTGGGAGATGCCTCCAAATGGTCAAGGCATTGTTACCCTAATGGCTTTGAATACTTTAAAAGATTTTTCATTTACAGAAAAGGAGAATGTAGAAACCTATCATAAACAAATTGAAGCTATGAAATTAGCATTTTCTGACGGAAAAAAATACATAACAGATTCTAACCATATGACATATACAGTAAAACAATTGTTATCAGAAGAACATGGGGATAAACATGCTAAACTAATCAGTAATCATGCAATAATACCTGAATTGGGACCCTATGGTAGGAGTGGGACTGTGTATCTAGCAACAGCAGATGATCAAGGAAATATGGTTTCTTTCATTCAAAGTAACTATAGTGGATTTGGTTCTGGGTTGGTAGTTCCTGGTACTGGGATAGCACTACAAAATCGTGGTACTGATTTTTCACTGGATCCAAGTCATGAAAACAGTTTACAACCAGGAAAAAAAACTTACCATACGATTATTCCAGGGTTTATTACAAAAGGAAATGAAGCGATAGGACCTTTTGGTGTTATGGGTGGATATATGCAACCTCAGGGGCATTTGCAGGTTGTGATGAATATGATTGACTTTCATTTGAATCCACAATCAGCTCTTGATGCACCTAGATGGAGGTGGGTGGAAGGAAAAAGAATTAAAGTTGAACATAATTTTCCGCATCATATCGCAAAACAATTAGCTTCTAAAGGACACGAGATAGAGGTAGATCTTGATCAAGGAGGATTTGGCCGTGGTCAAATAATTTGCAGGGATTTACATAGCGGAGTTCTTTCAGGTGGCACAGAATCACGTACAGATGGTGCGATTTCAGTTTATTAGTTCTTCTATGCTGTATTGTGAAATAAAAAAAGAGGGTGATGGTTTTCTAGTAGATGTAAGTATACTAAAAAACCAATTCCCCTCTATTCTTTTCTATACTTTATGATTGTTCCCATAACAAAATCGATTAGAAAGTGAGCAATAATAGGTACCCAAAGCGTTTCGGTTTGGATATAAATCCAACCTAATCCGTAGCTAATACTAAAAACAAGACCTGTCATTAACCAATGCTGTAAATACCGAATGTGAATGGCAGCAAACAATATGCTTGTCCAGTATGGTCCAAATATATGTTGGATTGCTCCTCTAAATAAAAGCTCTTCACAAATAGCTACAATCATTGATATTAAGAATATGTGCCATAATGGGCGATTTTTAAATATCCGTTCATTAATGCCACCGTCATCTGAAATCTCTTCAGGAACCCACCTAGATATAAGCAAATCAAAAACAAGAACTGCAATAGCAAATCCGATTCCCCAACTTAAAGCTTGAGCATAGGATTCAGGAAGTTGTAAGATTTCTACAACACTTCTTCCTTGGAAAAAAATAATGATGAGACCGATAAAAAGTGTAAGTAACTGAGTGAAATATAAATTATATAACAATAACTTATCACTCATTTTATTAATGTTAACTTTTTTAAACTGCAGTTTTATTTTTAATTTTTTTTTCATCCCATCCCGCCTTTTAGTATAGGTTTCTCATTTAATCTTCATTCATTACTAATCATATTGAAATCCTTGTAACAGCGAAACAGCAGAAATTCCCCCATTGACATTTTTAACTTTATCAAATCCGTTGTGAATTAAATATTGGCAAACATGTTGACTTCTTATTCCATGAGCACATAGAATATACAATGTTTTATCCTTAGGAAGTTCAGATAAATGTTCAGAGATTGTATTCATGGGATAGAGCAAGCTATTTTCAAGGTGATAATAGTCCCATTCAACCTTTTCTCTAACATCAATGATTATACCATCTAGAGATTTATTTTTTAAATGCTGATTAAAATTGTCAGCTGAAATTTCATATGATTTCATATTTATTCACTTCCCTAACTATATTAATGGCTTTAAATCTAGTTTTAAAAAGATTTACATTATGAAGATTACCACAATTCAATATTTATTCAAGAAAAAACATTGCAATTTCATTAGAAGTTGCTATAAAATAAAAGATAGTAAAGATGATTTTAAAAAGATATTTGCTTTATCCTAATGAAATGTTGAAATTGACATGTTATCTTTCAAATGATACATTATGAATTAATTTCATATCATATATGCAATGAAGGAATTAAGCATAGCTAAATCTTCAGAGAGCCGTTGGCTGGTGCAAAACGGTGATGAAACTATGTGGAGCACTCCTGAGTTATTATACTGAAACTTGTAAAAGTAGGTATAATCGGTATAAACGCCGTTAACCATAAGGTCAATGACCATTAAGATTACTTATGTAAATAAGTAATGAAATAGGGTGGTACCACGAAAATAAACTCTCGTCCCTATCATACATGAAGTATGAGGATTGAAGGGTTTTTTTGTATTTGCAATGACTTTAATTCTGTATAACTTTACTGTGTAATTAAAAATCAATTAATTACACGTTTAGATAAATATAAAAAAAGTAGTATAACTAAGGAGGAGTACCATACATGTTTAAAGTATTAGTATCAGATCCAATTAGTGATCTAGGAATTCAGAAGCTTTTTGATGCAAGTGATGTGACAGTAATTAAAGAAACAGGATTAAGTGAGGATGAACTTATTCAAATTATTTCAGATTTTGATGCATTATTAGTACGTAGTCAAACTAAGGTTACAAGAAGAATTATGGAAGCTGCTTCAAAACTAAAGGTGATTGGTCGAGCAGGTGTTGGTGTAGATAATATTGATTTGGAAGCTGCTACACAAAGAGGGATTATCGTAATTAATGCCCCTGATGGTAATACAATATCTACTTGTGAACATACCTTTGCTATGATGATGGCAGTAGCTCGTAATATTCCTCAAGGTTATAAAAAAACAATTTCAGGGGAATGGGATCGCAAGTCATTCGTAGGAGTAGAGCTTAACAACAAAGTTTTAGGTATTATTGGGATGGGGAGAATTGGAACAGAGGTAGCAGAACGAGCAAAAGCCTTTAATATGAAGATTATTGGATTTGATCCATTCTTAACAGAAGATCGTGCAGAGAAACTTGGTATTGAAAAAGGAAGTGTGAATGATATTGCACAAAAAGCGGACTTTATTACTGTGCATACTCCATTGACGAAAGAAACACGTCATATGATCGCAAGACCACAGTTTGAATTAATGAAAAAAGGAGTTAGAATTATCAACTGTGCTCGAGGTGGAATTATAGATGAAAATGCATTAGTAGAGGCAATTGATCAAGGCATTGTTTCTAGTGCGGCGTTTGACGTATTTGAATCAGAGCCACCTCGGAAGGATCATCCATTTCTAAATCATGACAAGATTATTGTTACTCCTCATTTAGGAGCATCTACACAAGAAGCACAAGAAAATGTAGCAGTTGACGTTTCAGATGAAGTGTTAAATATCCTTAGAGATAAACCATTTAAAAATGCAGTAAATATGCCGCATGTTCCATCAAGTGTACTTAGTAAGCTTCAACCATATTTTGAATTAGGTGAAAGATTAGGCAGCTTCTTAATTCAACTCACTGAAGAATCTATTGAGGAAATTCATATTAATTTCTCAGGTGAACTGGCAGATGTAGATACGGCTCCTTTATCACGTGTCATTATAAAAGGTGTGTTGGCACATTATCTAGATTCTGAAGTAAACGTAGTAAATTCAATGCATCTTGCAGAAGCAAAAGGAGTTAGAATTGTACGTCAAAGATCTTCAAGTACTAAAGGATTCACTAATCTCATCACATTAACTTTAAAAACGCACAATGGAGAAAAAACAATTGCTGGAACATTATTAAATGGATATGGAGCTAGAATTGTTCAGATCGACCAATACCCTGTGGATATATCTCCTGAAGGTATCTTCATTTACATTTCTCATCAAGATAAGCCTGGTGCGATTGGAAAAATCGGTACTTTATTAGGGAGTAATGAAGTTAACATTGCAACGATGCAGGTTGGAAGAAAAATAATTGGCGGTGATGCTGTGATGATCCTTACAGTAGATAAACAGCCATCAAAAATTGTGAAGAAACTATTAACTGATACTTCTGAAATTGTTTCAGCAAAAGAAATCATCCTGTAGGTACCCACAAAACAGAGCAAAACATCACCCCAAACTGAAGTAACAAAAAAAGCTCTATTCTTTAAAGAATATGAGCTTTTTTGTCTGGAGTGATTATTGCATATTGTTTTGTTGATTTTGATTCGTTTGTTGCATATTGTTCTGTTGAGCTTGATTCGTTTGTTGCATATTGTTTTGTTGAGCTTGTTGAACTTGCTGTTGAGCTTGTTGCAGCTGCTGTTGAGCTTGTTGAATTTGTTGTTGCTGTTGAGCATTCGCAGCTGTGTTCTGCTGAGCTTGTTGCAACTGTTGTTGAGCTTGTTGAACTTGTTGCTGAGCTTGCTGAATTTGTTGTGGTGTAGCATTCATTTGGGATGCTTGTTGTGCAGCTTGTTGAGCTTGCATAGCAGCTTGTTGGGCTCGCTGTGCGGCTTGTTGTTGGTTTTGTTGTGCCATAATTGTAACTTGTCCTCCCGATGTATTGTATTCATGAACTGACTTGAGCTCATCAATAATTAAATTTAGCCAAATTAAACTAAATTATTCATAATGTTTCACGATTAACAATATTTCTATATAAAAATCTACATATATTGATAAACATCCACATAATTGGAAAGAGTTGAGGTCAACAAAACCGTTATTATGTTGTCAGATTAAGTCATTCAGGTACATAATTTACATCAATTGCTCTTGGGTCAACGAATCCATATCCTTCTGCTTCAATTTTAGTTAATAATTCATCCAAACCTTCTACTGTCCAAGGCAATTCATGCATGAGAATATTACTACCCGCTCTTAATTGCTCCATAACTCTTTGAATAACACCTTCGGGATACTGATATTTTTTAACCCAATCTTCTGATCCATTTGACCAAGTCATATATAACATATTTTCATCTTTTACTTTTGTCGTTAAGTGAATATTGCCAGCGCCTTGACCGTGTGGTGGGCGAAAAAATACGGGTCTTTCCCCTGTTAATTCTTCAACGATATCTTGAACATCTCCAACTTGTTGATTTATTGTTTCACTTGTTTCACTTTTTAAACTTATATGATCCCAAGAATGATTACCGATAATTTGACCTCTGTTATGTATGAGCTGCAATAATTCGGGGTTTTGCTCTATTCTGAATCCATTTACGAAAAATATAGCTTTAGCTTCGTGTTTGTCCAAAATGTCTAACATCTTAGTTAACATCTCTTCTTCTTTCGGTCCATCATCAAAAGTTAAAAGAACTACGTTTTTATTAATTTCTTCCCTTTTAGGTTTAATATCATAAATACCATTCATGTAGTAGTCTAATTCAATTGGTAATTCTTTAATAGCAACTTCTTCAATGGCTTCGCTTCCTTCTTCTGAACCTATTTCATCAGGTTGATTTCCATTTGAATCTTTTACATTTTCGTCTTCGATTTGAATGATATCTGAGGGTGGTTCTTCATTTGAATTTACGGTAGGTTTTTGTCCACACGCAGTAAACGTCAAACTTAAGGAGATAAGGGAGATGAGTGCAAGTTTTAATTTCATTTTTTAGTATCCTCCTGTTGTATTAGTTCATTTTATCTTATTTTACCATGTGGATTATTAAATGTAATTGTTTTTTTGCTATCCATAAATTACTTTTTATTTTTTGAATGTTTAAGCCATAAAATGAAAAAAATAAATTTGAAAAGCAAGTCATGAAAAGGAGGATAAATAAATTGAGAGGATTTTTAATGGGTGGACTTTTCGGAGCTGCATTAGCACTTTACTTAAATAAAAGCAACAATAGAGAAATGTTAATGGCAAATATGGATAAAATGGCAAAGTCTTTGGGTGATATGTTTGATACAGCTACAGATAAAATGAAGGAAATGACATTTAATAATTTGACTAAAAACATGGCAGGTAATGAAGGGAAAAACTTCAAAAATTTTGAGAATGAGCAAGGAATAGAACAAATACAGGAAATTATTAATGAAGATCCAAAAGTAAAAGCAGAATCAGAAAAAATTTTAAATGAAAGTGAAAGCTCAATAACACAGTAAAATATCTCCCTCATCAATTAAACTTTCAACCCCAAAAAGTAAAAACAATACTTTTTGGGGTTTCCTTTTTAAGAAAAATTTTCAGCCTTCTTTTACTGGGAAACTCTAATAAAGTTTTGTTATAATTATTTATGTAAAAAATCATCTTCATTTATAAAAATAGAAAATGATTTTTTTTGTTTTTTAGGTCATTTATATTAGTGCAATATATTGGTTTTAATGTTAACATAAGTAGTAAGATTATGATTAAAAAAATTGTAATTTGGTCAAGCTTTATTTCACAGTTATATACGTTCTAACATATTTTATAACATCATAATTTCATAATGATAATATGTGGAATTTAACTTAGATAGAAGGGAGCTCCTAATCATGAAGATGGAACGATTAAGTACTGACAAAATTCGTATATTTTTAACTTTTGAAGACCTAACTGAACGTGGTATTCAAAAAGAAGATATGTGGAGGGAGATCCCCAAAGTCCGCGAGCTTTTTAATGATATGATGGAGCAAGCCTATTCTGAATTGGGATTCGAAGCATCTGGACCATTAGCCGTGGAGGTAATCACTCACCCTGCACAAGGAATGGTAGTCATAGTTACTAAAGGTATATTAGAGCAAGAAAATGATTTTCCTGAGTATGATGAGGAAGAATTATTATATGAAATGGAAGTTACTTTGGAAGAATCTCATCTGATTTCGTATACATTCCAAGACTTTGAGCATGTTATAACCGTATCCAAATTATTAAAGAAATTTTTATCTGAAGAGGAAGGTATATTATTTTCTTATGAAGATCAATGGATTTTACAAATAGATTCAGAGAAATTTGATGACGATTTGTTTCACACACTTATCGCTCTATTGTCAGAGTATGGTGAGGCCACCTCGCTTACTCAGTCTATTTTGGAAGAATATGGTAAAGTTATTATATCTGAAAATGCAATAAATGTTATTGATGAGCACTTTTAAAAATACTTCTATAACATATGATTGAGAGCATCTGCAAAACTAATTTTGGTTTTTGTATGGTGCTTTTTCATGGAGTAGAATATTTCTCTTTTTCTAAATTGGCTAGGAGCCGCGATAATATAAAACCAGTAAAAGAAGGTGGATTGTTTGAATAAAACAGATAACATACTATACTCTACACAAACAGTTATTAAGGAAGCATTGACAAATTTAGGTTTTGGGGAAGATATGTTTGATTTATTAAAGGAGCCTCTAAGATTATTTAAAGTCCGAATCCCAGTAATGATGGATGATGGTAAAGTACATGTGTTTACTGGTTTTAGAGCGCAGCATAATGATGCTGTTGGCCCAACAAAAGGTGGAGTTAGATTTCATCCAGATGTAACTGAGGATGAAGTAAAAGCACTATCTATTTGGATGACTTTAAAATGTGGTATAACAGACATTCCGTACGGCGGAGGAAAAGGTGGGATTATTTGCGATCCTCGTAAAATGTCGTTCAAAGAATTGGAAAGATTAAGCAGGGGTTATGTCCGTGCGATTAGTCAGGTTGTTGGTCCTTCAAAAGATATTCCCGCACCTGATGTGATGACAAATTCACAAATCATGGCATGGATGCTTGATGAATACAGTAGAATTAGAGAATTTGATTCACCAGGATTCATTACTGGTAAACCTCTTGTGCTTGGTGGCTCTCATGGTCGTGAAACTGCTACAGCCAAGGGTGTATCCATTATGATCAAAGAAGCATTGAAGAAAAAAAATATTGCAATTCAAGATGCGAGAGTTATTATACAAGGATTTGGAAATGCTGGGAGTTATCTTGCCAAGTTTATGCATGAAGCTGGAGCCAAAGTTGTAGGGATTTCTGATGTTCTTGGGGGTTTATATGACCCTAATGGGCTTGATATTGATTTTTTAATTGATAGAAGAGATTCATTTGGAACAGTAACAAACTTATTTAAAAAAACGATCTCAAATCAAGAGCTGCTTGAAATGGACTGTGATATTCTTGTACCTGCTGCAATTGAAAATCAAATTACAATCCATAACGCAGAGAAGATAAAAGCAAGTATACTGGTAGAAGCAGCAAATGGACCTACCACATTAGAAGCAACTCAAATATTGACAGATAAAGGAGTCTTGCTAATTCCAGATGTTCTCGCAAGTGCAGGGGGTGTCATTGTATCTTACTTTGAATGGGTTCAAAATAACCAAGGATATTATTGGAGTGAAAAAGAAGTTCATGAGAAATTAGAGGATATTATGGTAAGAGCTTTAGACAAAATATATCAAACACATACATCAAGAGGTGTTAACATGCGCCTAGCAGCTTATATGATGGGAGTACGCAAGGTGGCTGAAGCCGTAAAATACAGAGGCTGGATTTAATGCAAATCTTAACTATATTATGTATTGCAATAGCTCCAAGTTTAGCGCTGCTGACTTATTTTTATTTAAAAGAGAGTCACTCTTCAGAACCAATACGTATGGTTATGAAATTATTTTTATTTGGTATACTTCTCGTATTTCCTACTATGGTTATTCAGCGTGGTTTAGTTTTAGGCTTCGGAGAAAATGATTTTTTATTTTCATTTATAATTTCAGGTGGAATTGAAGAGTTTTTGAAACTGTTTCTTTTATATTATACAATATTCAATCATCATGTTTTTGATTCACCCTATGATGGGATCGTTTATGGTGTATCCATCTCATTAGGATTTGCAACTTTGGAAAATATAATCTATGCATTTTCTTATTCAGCTTCTTTTACTACATTGTTGCTAAGAGGGTTGCTGCCAATTTCAGGACATGCAATATTTGGTGTAATTATGGGATTTTATATAAGTAAGGCTAAGTTCCTTTCACAAAAGAAATATTTATGTTTAGCCTTGGCTCTTCCTGTATTATGGCATGGATCATTTGATTATATTATGCTTGCTTTTCAAACGAATTTATTGATGATTTTAATTGTCTTTATGGTTTTTTTATGGATTAAAGGGTTAAGAAAAGTTAAGCAGGCAAATCATTATTCAACATCGTTTAATATGACTGCGGAGAAAAAGTTTGAAGTGTAAGCAATTTGGTAATGATAATGCTTATAATCATTTGCAGGAGGATTTTCATCTATGAAATACAGAGTGAAAGTTACAATCCGATGTCAATCTTGCGGTGAAAGATATATTCTTAAAGGCAGAAGAGCTGAAGGAAAAGTGGACACAGGTTTCAAAAAATGTTTATGTAATAACGATTCAAATTTTGAAGTTCAATATGAAAATGAATTATAGTGAATAAAGCCCCTTTCATTAACAGAAACTATGTTACAAATTGTTAATGAAAGGGGTTTATATGATGTATAGACGTTTAAGCGCAGTTGCGTTTCCGATCCTTATCATTGCTTTAGTAGGTACTGCATTGTGGGGGTATCAAGAACATCAAGAAAAAAACTCAATATTGATAAAGTCTGAAAATCAATATCAACGTGCTTTTCATAATTTATCATTTGAACTAGATCAACTACATACCGAATTAGGGAATACTTTGGCTGTAAATTCATCATCTCGTAATTTCCATAGAAAATGCTTGGTTAATGTCTGGAGAATAACGAGTGAAGCTCAAAGTGATATTAATCAATTACCGTTAACATTACTGCCTTTTGATAAAACGGAGGAATTGCTGGCTAATTTAGCTAGTTTCTCATATTCAGCTGCAATAAGAGATTTATCTGACGATCCCTTGTCAGAAAAAGAAATGGAAAATTTGAAATCATTGTACGAGAGAACAGGTGAGATTTCAAATGAATTAAGATCCATCCAATCTAATGTATTGAGGGATAATCTTCGTTGGATGGACGTAGAGGTCGCTATTGCTTCTGAACAAGAGCCATTGGATAATGGCATCATAGATGGGTTTAAAACAGTGGATAAAAAAGTCACAGAATATTCTGAGATTGATTGGGGACCTTCTAATACTCAAATGTTTCATAATAGAGACTATAATCAATTAGGAGGAAGTTCCATTTCTCCTGAAGAAGCTAAAGAAATTGCTGGAAATATATTAAATATGAAACAAACAGAACAAATGAAGGTTTACGAAAACGGAAAAGGGACTGAATACCATACTTATAATATCCAGATTAATAATTCTAATGAGAACTCTATAGAGATGGATATAACAGCTAAAGGTGGCCACGTCGTATGGTTTATGAACTCCCGCCCTGTGAATGGAAAGAAGCTTGATGTTAATCAAGCAAAAGAAAAGGCATTAGAAGCGCTTGAACAAATGGGTTTTAAAAAAATGAAGGCGGTTAGTTTTGATCAATATGAAAATGTTGTAAGTTTCGCTTTTGTAACGAAAATGGATGATATTATTATTTACCCTCAGAAAATTTCAGTTAAAGTAGCATTGGATAATGGTGAAGTGGTGGGAATGCAAACTACAGACTATATTTTTGCAAATCATGAACGGAGTATAGAACCTCCTAAGCTAACTATTGAAGAAGCGAAAAAAACACTAAATCAAAACTTTAAGGTGGAAAGTACCGACAAAGCTTTAATCTTAAATGATATGAATGAGGAAATTTTATGTTATGAATTTTTAGGAGAAATCAACAGCCAGCTTTATAGAATTTATATTAATGCAAGTACAGGAATGGAAGAGAAAATCGAACAAGTGTAAAGTACCCACAAAAGTGAAGAGAAGCTACGAAGTTAAATCCTATTACTTTTGCGGGGCCCAGAACAAAAAACCAAATACACATCACATACAATATAGTCCCACTAAAACTAATATGGAAATCAAAGATTTCCCATAGATTTTAGTGGGATTTATTTTTTTCTACAAATTCTGAGTTCTTCTGATATAATTTGATATATCATTTAGATTTTTTTGAGGTGATACACTTGAAATTAAAAATTGGTCAAAAACTTTTTTTAGAAATTGGTGAGCCTACTGAGGAACAGGATAAAAAAGAAGCACCTTTTTATAAAACAAGAATTTCTGATATTCAGAATGATTATATCTCTATAGAAACTCCAATAGATGAAAATGGAGAAGATATTTATTTATATGATGGAGATGAAATATTTGTACGCTTTAATTCTGAGGATGATGTGAAATATGCTTTTTCTTCATTTGTAATCGGAACAAAAAAAGAAATAATTGAGCAGATTATGCTTAAAAAACCATCTCCAAATGAAATCATACATATTGATGATCGTAATTATTTAAGAGTTCCTGCAGAGTTGGAGATCGCAGTACAACTTTCTAATCATGTGCGTTTTCTTGCTAAAACAATTGATATTAGTGGGGGTGGTTTAGCATTTATATGTGAAGAAAAAATTCAGATTCAAAACTCGATTAACTGTTGGTTGCTTATAAAACATAAAAATGAATTAATTCAACACATCCCCTTTGAAGGGGTGATTATAAGGACAATGAAAATAGATTCTGAGAAGACAAAAGTTATGGTTTATTACCAAAATATTGATGAAGAAGACAGGAGAGCGATTATACGTTATTGTTTTGATCGACAATTTGAACTACGGAAAAAATAAATTGACTTCAAATGAATGAAGAAATTTTTTTGAGGTAAAATATGGTTATCATTATACAATAGGTGTGAATCATGTCAATTCAAAAAGACCATCCAAAATTTGAAGAACTTTATATTGTTTTTTCTAACATCATTGAAAAGTTTTTATTAAAAATATTTTTGTTTTTATTTGTGATACTCATTTTTTTGCAATTTTTTTCTCAATTTGATTATGTTCGTTCGATTTTAATAAAAGTTGAAAAATTAGAGGGTATTCCCTACCAAATTAACGATAGGTATCATGATGAAAACAACAAAAATAGTAATTGATTTTTGCAAAAATCTTAAATCTGTGTTACAATTTTTTTCATAGCAGGCATTGCCTGCTTTTTTGCTGAAATTAGAAGGGGATTATACTTTTACATAAATTTTCGACATAAAGGAGGTGACTCCATTGTTCCAACAGCGCCATAAAATTAATGTCGCTATTGATGGTCCTGCGGGGGCTGGAAAAAGTACTATTGCACGCTTAGTGTCCAAAGAATTAGGGTATGTATATATTGATACAGGTGCAATGTATAGAGCTGTAACCTTAAAGGCGATGGAAAATCAAATTCCTCCAAATGATGAACTGAAAATTGTTGAATTAACCAAACAGTTGGATATTGAATTGATTCCTAGAGAAAGCGGTCAAATGGTGATTGTAAATGGAATTGATGTAACGGAATCAATTCGAACTAATGAAATAAACCAACAGGTCTCTAAGTTTGCTGGGATCAGCAAATTAAGAGAAATACTTGTGGAAAAGCAAAAACAACTGGCTTCATCAAAAGGTGTGGTTATGGACGGGAGAGATATAGCTACTCATGTGCTTCCAGATGCAGAAGTGAAGATTTTTTTAACAGCTAGCGTTGAGGAAAGGGCTTTAAGGAGATATAATGAGATGCTTGAGAAATCACCAGAGTTAACAATCACTTTGGAACAGCTTAAAAATGATATTTCCGTACGAGATCAAATGGATTTAGAAAGAACAGCTTCACCATTAAAAATGGCTGAGGATGCGATTAAAGTTGATAGTACAAACATGACTATTTTAGAGGTTGTGCAAACCATTAAAGAATTATGCATTAAAAAAATGGGTGGGGATAATCATGTTATACAAAACGATTAGAATGATATTAAGATTGTTGTATATTCTAATATATCGATTAAAAGTAGAAGGTAAATATAATATCCCTCAACAAGGTGGAGTCATGCTTTGTTCTAACCATGTAAATTTATTAGATCCTACCATTGTAGGAATCCCACTAAATAGAGAAGTACATTTTATGGCAAAAGAAGAGTTGTTTAAAATTCCTGTGTTAGGGAAATTAATTGCTAAATTAGGAGCTTTTCCAGTAAAACGGGGTGGGGTCAGTAGAGATTCCATAAGAAACGCAATTAAAATTTTAAACGAAGGAAAAGTTTTTGGGATTTTTCCTGAAGGTACTAGAAGGAAATCATTAGGTGTGGGAAAAAAAGGAGCAGCCAGTTTTGCACTTCGTTCCAATGCAATAGTTATACCTGTTGCAATAATTGGAAATTACACCCCATTTCGAAAAATGAAAGTGATTTACGGAAAACCAGTTGATTTAAGTGAGTTTAAGGAAGATTCCTCAACTGATCGCCTAGAGAAAGCGACTGATAAAATCATGTCAAATATTGAAAATTTATTAAAAAGTAATTCAAACTAAAATAAACTAATTCATTTTTTGAATAAATGTAAAGTTGAATATGGAACAATATCTACAAATGAATTATATTTATGTAGAGTTATGATTTGAATCTGTATTATACAGATATTAATTAATAAAATATACAGTGAAGAATCTGATTATTAATGATCAGATAAGCACTAGGAGGTTAATTTAAATGACAGAAGAAACAAATGTAGTTCAAGAGCAAGAAGCTTCAGAGACAGTAACACAAGAGGAAATGTCGAATGTAAATGTTATTCAACAAGGGGACATTGTTAAAGGTAAAGTCGTTAAGGTTGAAGATAATCAAGTCATAGTAGATATTGGTTATAAATATGATGGTATTGTTCCACTTCGTGAACTATCCTCCGTTCATTTAGAAAATGCAGCTGAAGGAGCAGAAGTGGATCAAGAAATTGAATGTAAAGTTATAAGTATAAATGATGAAAATGAAAAATTAATTTTGTCTAAAAAAGCAATTGCTAGTGAAAAAGCATGGGGTGAACTTCAATCTTTATTTGAAAGCCAACAAGTTTTTGAAGCAAATGTAGCTGATGTTGTAAAGGGTGGATTAGTTGTTGATTTAGGTGTTCGTGCTTTTGTACCTGCATCTATGGTAGAAAGACATTTTGTTGAAGATTTTTCAGATTACAAAGGGCGCACTTTAAGAGTGAAGGTAAAAGAATTAGACCAAGAAAATAATAAAGTGATTCTTTCTCAACGTGATGTTTTAGATGAAGAATTTGATGCTAAGAAAAAAGAAGTGCTTTCTCAAATAGAGGTTGGACAAGAAATTGAAGGAACTGTTCAGCGTCTTACTCCATTCGGAGCTTTCATTGATCTTGGTGGTGTTGATGGATTAGTACACATTTCAGAATTATCATGGTCACATGTTGAACAACCATCTGATGTTGTCAATGAAGGTGATAAAGTGAAAGTAAAGGTATTGAAAATTGATGCTGAGAAAGAAAAAATAAGCTTAAGTTTAAAGGCAGTTCAACCTGGTCCTTGGGAGAGTGTTGAAGAGAAATTTAATACAGGAGATGTCGTTAAAGGTGAAGTGAAGCGTATTGCTGCATTTGGAGCTTTTGTAGAGATTTTACCAAGTGTAGAAGGGTTGGTTCATATCTCACAAATTTCTCATAATCATATAGGAACACCGCATGAAGTTCTGAAAGAAGGACAAGAAGTTGATGTGAAAATTTTAGAAATCAATCCAAAAGAAAAAAGAATTTCTTTAAGTATTAAGGAAACAATCGATGCACCTGAAGCTCCAGAAAAGCCAGAAAAAAGCAACAGAGATGGAGAAAAGAACTTAGGAGAGTATGTGGAGAATAAGGGATTGAATTTAACTTTAGGTGAACGTTTTGGAGATAAATTAAGTAAATTGAAATAATCTTAAATTCATTCTTATATCAATCGGCGGTCTCAGAGCGAGTTCGCCGATTTTTTCCTTTCATTGAGTAAAAAACAACAATTTTTCAAAATATAAGAGTGGAAAGTGGTGAAAAATATGAACCCTGGTTACTTATCATTTTTGCTCTTATGTATAATATGTATTTTGTTGTTTTTTGGTTGGAAAAATCAAATTATTGAAGAGGTTTCAAGAAGATCAATTTTATTATTTTTACTATTATGGACGTTCTTTTTATTTATAAATATACCACTTTCAGGTGGCTATGTTATAAATTCAAGTTATATATTCATGGTAATAACCTCATTTTATGTAGCATATAGGTTTCAAATAGTTACTGTTAATTTCTTTTTGTTTCTCTTTTTTTTTAGTACCATATATGTATTGCTTCAATTACTGTATTTTATAGATCCTATGTTTATTATTTATCACATCAAATTGGATATAGCTGTATTATTGGCTTTATTAAGTGCTGGTTTAATTAAAAATTCATTAGAACAATTTACAGTAATAACACTTGGAATGATCTTTGGGGATTTTATTTTAACCTTGTTTATATTTCACAGACTCCCCTTAGAATTAGGAGATTTTGAATTATATGATATGTGGTTATTAACTTTTATCATTTGCCGAGTGTTTTCTGAAGCAGCTAATAGAGGGTATCAAAGAATGAAGCAATATTTTGTGAAATGAGAAATTGGTTGTTACTGTATCCGAGGTATTTTATGGTTTTTAAAAATTAAATTTGATATGATAATATTCATGAGTAATTAGATTAGGAGTGGACGTTTTGGCTAAACCAATTGTAGCGATTGTAGGCAGACCAAATGTTGGTAAGTCAACTATATTTAACCGCATTGTGGGTGAAAGAGTTGCCATTGTTGAAGATAAACCAGGAATTACAAGAGATCGAATTTTTGCTAATGGTGAATGGTTGGATAAACAATTCAGTATTATAGATACTGGAGGAATTGAAATCAGTGAAGATGAAATCACACAATCCATCAAAGCTCAAGCAGAGCTGGCTATCGAAGAGGCAGATGTAATTATATTTATGGTTGATGTGAAATCAGGGATCACGCCTTCTGACACAGAGGTTGCGAACATGTTATTTCGCTCAAAAAAACCTGTTGTTTTAGCAGTCAATAAGGTTGATAATTTAGAACGTGAAAATGAAATTTATGAATTTTATTCACTTGGCTTTGGAGATCCCTTTCCTATTTCAGGTTCACACGGATTAGGAATAGGAGATTTATTAGATAAAGTGGTTGATTCCTTTCCAGATCAAGATGAGAACGACTATGATGAGGATGTTATTAAAGTTTCTTTAATTGGTAGACCTAATGTTGGTAAATCCTCCATGGTGAATGCAATTCTAGGAGAAAAGAGAGTCATTGTAAGCAACCAAGCTGGAACAACACGTGACGCCATAGATACTCCATTTGAAAAGGATGGACAAAAATATGTGTTTATTGACACGGCAGGGATGCGTAAAAGAGGAAAAGTTTACGAAACAACAGAAAAATATAGTGTAATGAGAGCAATGAGAGCAATTGAACGTTCTGATGTTGTATTAATTGTTATTAATGCAGAGGAAGGAATTATTGAACAGGACAAACATATTGCTGGTTATGCAGATGAAGCTGGGAAAGCTGCTATTTTTCTAGTGAATAAATGGGATGCTGTTGAAAAATCAGACAAGACTCTGCAGGAATTCACTACTAAAATTCGTGAACAGTTCCAATTTATGAGTTATGCTCCGATTCTTTTTGTGTCAGCGAAGACTCAGCAAAGGTTACACAAATTAATGCCTATGGTTGATTTTGTGGCTGATCAGCATGCATTAAGGATTCCTACGCATGCTTTAAACGATGTAATTTCTGATGCTGTGGCGATGAATCAACCTCCTATAGATAAAGGGAAGAGATTAAGAATTAATTATGCTACACAGGTTTCTATTAAACCGCCAAAATTTGTTTTATTTGTGAATGATCCTGCGTTAATGCATTTTTCTTATAAAAGATATATTGAAAACAGAATTCGTGCTTCATTTAATTTCGAAGGTACTCCAATCCAAATATTTCTACGAAGGAAATCTCAAGATGAATAAGTAGGGGGTGAATGAGTGTATTACATATTACCCATATTAATAAGCTATTTATTGGGTTCAGTTTCTTTTAGCACCTTGACTGCAAAATGGATTAAAGGAATCGATATACGTAAACATGGTAGTGGAAATGCAGGGGCGACAAATACGTTGAGAGTTCTAGGACTTTGGCCTGCCATTGGTGTACTTGTTTTAGATATATGCAAAGGTATTTTTGCAGTATTGATTGGAAGTTGGTTTGCACCTGACCAAATAATAATTCCAACTTTATGTGGGTTGTTAGTTATAATAGGTCATAATTGGCCTGTGTTTTTTAGTTTTAAAGGTGGGAAAGGAATTGCTACAACAATAGGAGTTGCCATTACCTTAGCACCTATACCAACTATATATGCTGGTCTTATAGCAATAGTGTTCTTACTACTAACTCGTTATGTTTCACTTGGTTCATTACTTTTTACATTATTTTTGCCATTATCAATTTTTATTTTTAGTCAATCAAATGAAGTTTTTTATTTAAGTATTTTTATTTGGATTTTTGCATGGTATCGACATAGGTCAAACATAGTTAGACTGTTACAAGGTCAAGAAGGAAAAGTGGGTCAAAAAGGGTGATTTATACCCACAAAAGTGAATGAATCAAACATGATTAATCCTATTTAATTAAGCTTCATAAATGTCTGCTAACCCATGTAAAAGAGGTGTACGCAGACATTAAAGCATCAGATTGGAAATAGGAGTTTCTTTCAAGAAGGGTGGGGGGGAACAATGTCAAAAAAAGTAACAGTATTCGTAGCTGGAAGTTGGGGAACAGCACTAGCCTCAGTTTTAGCTGATAATGGACTTGAGGTTATGATTTGGTCTCGAAATGAAAAACAAGTGGAGGAAATTAATACTCAACACACGAATAGCAAGTACCTTCCTAAAATTTCTCTTTCTAATCGAATCAAAGCAACTACATTAATAGAGGAAGCTATGAATGGAACGACTGCTGTTATCATAGTAGCACCGTCTTCAGGCATGAGGGAGGTGGCTTCTAAGATCAAACCTTACATTCATGAAGACCATCTCATAGTTCACGCTACAAAAGGGTTTGAAGCAAAATCTTTAAAACGAATGTCACAGGTTATCTCTGAAGAGTTTACAAATGTAGATGAGAAAAATATAGCAGTACTTTCAGGTCCAAGTCATGCAGAAGAAGTGATTAATAAATCTCCTACAACAGTTGTTATTTCAGCCGTTAATTTGAACGCTGCAGAAAAGGTTCAAGATTTATTTATTAACTCTTATTTTAGAGTATATACGAATCCAGACATTATTGGTGTTGAAATAGGAGCAGCCCTAAAAAACATTATTGCTTTAGGTGGTGGATTGTCTGACGGTTTATCGTTTGGTGATAATGCAAAAGCCGCTTTAATTACTCGTGGTTTAGCTGAAATAGCGAGATTAGGAGTTGCTATGGGAGCAAATCCACTAACTTTTATTGGTTTAGCTGGTATTGGTGATTTAGTTGTAACCTGTACAAGTCAACATAGCAGAAATTGGCGTGCAGGATATCTACTTGCTCAAGGAAATACACTAGATGAAACGTTGGAAAAAATGGGTATGGTAGTTGAAGGTATTAAAACTACGCAGGCTGCTTATGAGTTATCTAAAATATATGATATCACAATGCCAATTACCTCCGAATTGTATGAAGTATTATTTAATAAAAAAGAGCCCAAATTTGCAGTTGAAGATTTAATGGGACGTGTTAAAACCCATGAAATGGAGGATATTGCAATACCATCGTCAAAAAAATGGGTGGAATAGCCTACACGAATTTCCCTTCTTATTCATAAGATGCATTAGCACAGAATAAGGAGGGTTAGTATGAGTAAAAGTAATAAAGGTAATGATCTTTCTAAAGATGTTTTAGATGTTGTTAAGAAAAAAACGGGTAAAAAAGTATCTAGAAAAGATATTGAAAAAATAGCTAGTGGAGTCAAACCTTCAACCTTACAAAGTGAAAAAGAATTGCGTGAATTAATTCTAAACGTTTCAAAAATGGTAAAAGTACCAGTCGCTGAATCCACAGTAAATGAAATTATAAAAGCTGTAAAAGGTAGTGGGTTTAATACAGGTCAATTAGAAAATATGATGCAAGGTATGATGAAAAAAAAGAAATAATTTTGTGCAAAGCATAAGGTTTCTAAAATTGACCTTATGCTTTTTTATCATATTATGTGTTATAGTAGATGATGAAAAATAACGATAAAGTGATTAGGATTAGGAGTTAGATATAATGGATTCAATGGATAAAATGTGGTTATCATTCTATGCAATAGGTTTTATGATTTTGGCCTCTGTTTTAATTACATTTGCACGAGCAAAAACAAAAGGAATTATTCGATTTATAATTTCATTCATTGCTGTTATTATTTTGATTTTTTCTTTCTTCATAGGATTGATTTCGATTATATAATTAAGGAGGACAAGTAGATGAAGATTAGAAGATTGTTCTCAAAAAAAGTCGATTTCAGTCCAAATTCAGACCAAAAAAATATAGATGAACATAAAGAACAAGTTGTTGAGTTAAAAGGTAAATTTAAGGAGAAAAAGGTGAAAACTGAGCTAAATATATCTTTGCTAGATCTCGCTTTAAAAAATAATATTGACTGGCAATTTGCTTGTACGAATGGAAACTGCGCTAGATGTCGATGTTATATTCAAGAAGGGGCAGAATTGTTAAGTAATGTGAATTCAGCAGAGAAATCTAGATTGGATATTCAGGAGCTTAAAGATGGCTATCGATTAGGATGCCAAGCTGTGATTGTAAAAGATGGAGCTCTTAAAGCAATGAACAAAACTTATTTTTAAAGTGTAGGAACTATTGAAAATGAATGGAAAGGTGTGGCATCGTTGGTTTTATCAAAATCATTAAGTGAATGTATCACTTATATATATAATAAATTAGAAAGCTCAGAGGTTGACTGGTATGTAGGAGGCAGTTGTGGTCTTCTTTTACAAGAAATTTCTTTAGAGGCAGATCCTCGAGATTTAGATATTCAAATTGAAACAAAGTTCTCACCGATCATTCATTCTATCTTACAACCCTATGCTTTAGATAAACCGCATTTTAGTGAAACAGAAATTTTCAAATCACTACTTAGTCATTATGAGATTGGCGGAATAGAAGTGGAACTAGTAGCGGAATTTAGTGTTCATTCATTAACATCTGATTATAAAGTTGATATGAGCTTTTTAAAAAAATATAGTACTGTTGTGAATTTAAATGGTTTTCAAATAAAGGTGATGCCTTTAGCACATGAGTTTATTTTTAATGTATTACGTAATAGACCAGATCGATATTTAGTTGCAGCTGAAAAAATGGTCTCCAATAAAATGAGATATTTTCCAGCTTTGTATGAAATATTAAAAAGAAATCAATTTGATGAATTACATATGCAAAAAATGAGCGATTTATTATCTGAATCTTTATGTGAAAGGGAATTGTAAACATGGCAGAAGTCACTTTTTTACCTCGAAATAAAATGATAAAAGTGAAAGCAGGTACTTCTCTATTAGAAACCAGTAAACGTGCAAGAGTAGTTATTCCTGCACGATGTGGTGGCAATGCATCATGTTTGATGTGCAAAGTCATAGTGGAAGATCCTACAACTATTTTGCCTTTGACACAAAATGAAAAGGAAAAATTGAGTGAAGATCAAGTTTCTGGAAATATAAGATTAGCTTGTCAAGCAAAAGTCTTTAATAAAAAAGTAGTTGTAAAGATACCTGAGAGCCCTTTGAATAAAGTTATTCAGGCACAGTTACAGAACAAAAATAAAATGATTTAAAAAAATAAATTAAAAATCACATGGAATACTGGAAGGATGAAGGAATAATAGATGAAAAAAATAAGCTACAGTTTTATGAGTTTGCTCCTAATCTTGTTTACTTCAGGATGTTTATATCCAGATGATATGAGAGGAGACAAAAGTGCAGGTGCAGTCAGAGAATCGATTACATTAGTTCAAACCGCTGTTGATGCATACCAACAAGCTTCTGGAGGATTAATTCCTATTAAAAATAGTGAGATGGACACCCCCGTTTATGAAAAATATATCATTGACTTTAATAAGCTGGGAGCATATATCGGTCAAATACCAGCGGTTGCTTTTGAAAATGGAGGTAATTATTATTTTGTACTTGTTAATGTAGAAGAACATCCTACTGTTAAATTAATGGATATTGTCTCCTTCCAAAAGATAAATGCACTTGAAAGAGAAATTTTACTATATATTAGTGATAATAATGGAGCTTTGCCTAAAGGTGATGAGTTGTATGAAAACTGGTTTAGCATTGATTTTAGTTTATTAGACCAAAAAAGATTACAAATCAAAAGTCCTTATTCAGAATTATATTTAAGTCCAATCGTACATACTTCAGGTATTGTAAAGATTGATTATGGTATAGAAATAAACAGGATAATAGAAAATTACGGAGAAGGCAATATAAATAAGAATCAAGATTTGCGTGAATTATTAATTGAAACTTCAAACTATGTACCTGTGAAATCAAATCCTTATGATTGGGTAAATGAGGAGCATGTTATTCGCAATACATTTTAAAAAGCACTCATTAGTATGAGTGTTTTTTTGTAATAACGCATATTTTTTCATAGAAATCATATATTTTTCAGTGAATATTGTTTAAAAGTAATTTTATTTAGTAAAGAAATAGGCGGGGTTGTTTAAAATTCAGTCATATTCATTTTTTTGTTACATATATTGTTACTAGTCCAATTGAATGTACGATACCTTGTATAGGAGGGGATCTTTTTGGAAAAAGTGGATATTTTTAAGGACATCGCAGAAAGGACAGGTGGGGATATTTACTTAGGGGTTGTTGGTGCGGTTCGAACTGGTAAATCTACTTTTATTAAACGATTTATGGAGACCATCGTATTACCGAACATCTCTAATGAGGCTGACAGAGTTAGAGCAAAGGATGAGCTGCCTCAAAGTGCTTCTGGTAGAACGATCATGACAACAGAACCTAAGTTTGTTCCAAATAATGCAGTAAAGATTACTGTAGATGAAGGTTTAGATGTTAATGTGCGTATGGTAGATTGTGTTGGTTATGCTGTTGTAGGCGCACATGGGTATGAGGATGAAAATGGACCTAGAATGATTAATACACCATGGTTTGAAGATCCGATACCATTTCAAGAGGCAGCAGAAATAGGTACAAGAAAAGTTATACAAGAGCATTCTACATTAGGTGTAGTTATTACAACGGATGGGTCTATCACAGATATTGATAGAGAATCTTATGTTCAAGCTGAGGAACGTGTTATTAATGAGTTGAAGGAAGTAGGTAAACCATTTATCTTAATTGTAAATTCAACTCGACCAGATCATCCTGATACAAATCAACTTTGTGAAGATTTGTCCCAAAGATATGACATTCCTGTGATGCCAATGAGTGTAGACACTATGGGTGAACGAGAGATGACTTCTGTATTAAGAGAAGTACTGTACGAGTTCCCTGTTCATGAAGTGAATGTGAATCTGCCAAGCTGGGTGATGGTTTTGGATGAAAATCACTGGCTGAGAACAAATTTCGAAGAAAGTGTTAGGGAGACTGTAAAGGATATTAGTAGATTGCGAGATGTGGATCGAGTAGTTGGGAATTTTGAAGGGTTTGACTTTATTGATAGAGCGTCTTTAGCAGGAATGAATATGGGGCAAGGTATAGCTGAAATTGATTTATACGCTCCAGATGAATTGTATGATCAAATTCTTATGGAGGTAGTTGGGGTAGAAATCAGAGGGAAAGATCATTTGCTTCAACTAATGCAGGAATTTAGCCATGCTAAAAGAGAGTATGATCATTATGCTGAAGGCATTGAGATGGTGAAAGCAACTGGATATGGTATAGCTGCTCCACCTATAGAGGATATGACTTTAGAAGAACCAGAACTTATCCGACAAGGATCAAGATTTGGAGTCCGTTTAAAAGCGGTGGCTCCATCCATACACATGATACGTGTGGATGTAGAGTCAGAGTTTGCACCAATTATAGGCACAGAAAAGCAAAGTGAAGAACTGGTAAGGTATTTAATGCAGGATTATGAAGATGATCCAGTTAGAATATGGGATTCCGATATTTTTGGCAGATCATTACAATCAATTGTCCAGGAAGGAATCCAAGTAAAACTAGCGATGATGCCAGAGAATGCAAGACATAAACTACAAGAAACGTTAGGAAGAATTACGAATGAAGGATCTGGTGGATTAATAGCTATCATATTATAGATGCCAGTACGAAAACCAGTGCAAGATAAAGTGAATAAACCGATTTTCCGAAATATTAAGGTTAAATCGGTTTTTTGCTCTTTTCTTTTTTAAAAGGAAAATGTATAATATATTAGGATTTGGAAGAATATTAAACCCAATTTGTATTATTCCTTGTGTTTATCAGATTAAAAAGTAGTAAAATATACATTTTTCAATGACTATATGTATATTTTTATTTAAAAAGGTTAACACAAATGATAATATAATATTTTTGGGAGGAGGTGAAGAACTTGAATAAATCTGAATTAGTTACTAAGGTTGCTGAAACAGCAGAGCTTCAAAAAAAGGATGCATCCAAAGCTGTTGATGCTGTTTTCCAAGCCATTTCAGAAGCGTTACAAAGCGGAGATAAAGTACAATTAGTTGGATTCGGTAATTTTGAAGTTCGTGAACGTTCTGCAAGAAAGGGCCGTAATCCTCAAACAGGGGAAGAAATTGATATTGCAGCTAGTAAAGTGCCGGCCTTTAAACCAGGTAAAGCTTTAAAAGAAGGTATAAATTAATAAATACATATTTTTATAGCTATTTATTAAAGACCGTTGTATCTGTTCTATTTGATACAGCGGTTTTAATTTCTCTATAATCACTTTTATAATGTTATTTTATGAGAATTAGCAATGATAGAGGTTTTTAGAAAATATGATATAATTCTGAGGTACGGTGTAATTGATCGAAAGAAATGGAGGCGTATCATGCAGAGAATAAATGATGAATACGTTATAATTAAAGCAAATGAAGATGGTGTGAACGTAATCGGATTAACAAGAGGACAGGATACGAGATTTAATCATACTGAAAAACTAGGCAAAGGAGAAGTGATGATTGCTCAATTTACAGAGCATACTTCTGCTGTAAAAGTTAGAGGTAAGGCAACAATTCAAACGAAACATGGAATTATTGAAAGTGAATAAAAATATTTTATGAGCAGGCAGTCATAGCCTGCCATTTTTGTTTGTACAATGGGATATAGGGAAGGAAAAATTAGGAGGAGAATGATGTGAAGTGGAATCGGATATTCCTTATCTCAATAATGATGTTGATCATCCCATTCATATTGTCAAAATTTTTTCAATTGGAATTTAAAGAGACTGGACCGAAAATTAGTGATAAAAAAGAATTAATTAAGGAAGTCGTTCAATTAAAAGAAAATAATATTGTTGATTTCATGAGTAATCTGCCTATTCAAAATAATCTTAGTAAGGTGGGTTGGGATCATTCAACACTATCTATTGACTTGATTATCTCGGGGCAAATCAAGGATTCAAATCTAGTTTACAGAGATTTATATACGATCATTCGATCGGGTTTTGAAGATACTTCAAATGTAAAATTAATCTTGATCAGAGTGTTTGACTATAATCAATTAAGTGGAGGTCATCAAAAGCTTTTGATGACGATTGACGCAAGTGCAGGTCGTTGGTCAAAAGATATGGATCAGATAGAGAATAGTTACGAAGAGTTGTTAACTTCATTTTTCAAATTGAAAACTACGGATTACTGGGATCAATGGATAAATGACATCTCTTAAATCAGTTGAATAACTAAAATCAAAAATGTATTTTGATAAAGTGCGTGTGTTAGATGGATATGATATAATAATTTAGATTTTAATATTGTAATGATTTCGGAGGCAATTAAATGGATGGCTATGTAGTTCCTGAACTAGCAAAAAAAAGTACACAGTATGATATGATTCAAAAACATACGGACCTTCCTTCTTTTCCGTATTCTCGCTCAAGGTTGCTCTATATTTTTCTAAATAAGCATTCCACCTCAACTTCTGATAAAATTTCTGAGTTGTATACATTGGTGACTTCATTAATACAAATGGGGATGGATACACATGATCTGGTTGATGTCGGAGAAGAACAGGTCGAGATGAAGAAGATGCGAACAAGACAACTTAGAGTTTTAGCTGGGGACTATTTTAGCAGTAAATTTTATCACTTATTATCTCAAGCCGGACAGATAGATACCATCCATTCTTTATCTCAAGCTATTAGTGAGGTAAATCGATTAAAAATAAATTTATATATGAAAATGGAAAAATTTAAATTAAGTGCTGAAGATTATTTTCAACACTGCATTGATATAAAATCACAGTTATATCTTATTTTTGCTAATTATATGGACGAAATGCTGCAAAAACAATGGCCTGACATTTTAGTTTCAATAACAAAATGCGAACTTATTACTGAGGAAATTGATAAAATGAATCAGAACCAGATTAAGGATTTAAAGGGAAGCTGGGCTTATTGGTATATTTTAAAACAAGCTACTTCTGAAGAGAAGGAAATGTTAAAAAAAGATAGTTGTGATACGTCTTTGATACAATCCGTTTTATTGAAATATAACATCAAAGTTAAACTCCATCAGATGTTAGAGAATCAATGGAAAGATGTGAGTGAAAAAGTCAATAATATAAAAAATGAGAACATTAAAAAAGAACTAGAAAAAATAGGAAAACCCTTCATGTCATATTTATCTGCTTCTAAAGTTTAACGAAAAAAGGTGATTGAGTTGGAAGGAAATGCAAAAAAAGAATTTGTGCACTCTGTATTTGAAAATATTGCACCTAAGTATGATGTAATGAATGATATTATAAGTTTTAGACGTCATAAAGCATGGCGCAAATTTACGATGAAAAAAATGAATATGCAACCTGGTGAGACAGCGATTGACTTATGTTGCGGCACATGTGACTGGACAATTAGCATGGCAGAGGAAAGTAAAACAGGGAAGGTTGTTGGTCTTGATTTTAGTTTAAACATGTTAGAAATAGGAAAGAAAAAAGTAAAATCTTCTGGGTTGGACGATCAAATTGACTTAGTGCACGGAGATGCAATGGAGTTACCATTTGAAGATAATTCTTTTGATTACGCGACAATTGGTCTTGCGCTTCGAAATGTTCCTGACCTTAGGCAGGTTCTAAAAGAAATGAGAAGAGTAGTGAAACCAGGTGGACAAGTTTACTGTTTGGAATTATCAAAACCTACTTGGCAACCGTTTAAATCCATATATTATTTTTATTTTAACAGAATTCTTCCTTTAATTGGAAAAATAGTAGTTAAAAAATATGAGCAATACAAATGGCTACCAGAATCGTTAGTCACATTTCCTGATCATAAGGAACTTGCGGGTATATTTAAGGAAATTGGTTTAAATGAGGTTGAAGCATATCCATTAACCGGGGGGATTGCTGCACTTCATATTGGCAAAAAGGGGAATTCAGATTGATGTTAAAGAAAACTAAAATATTTCTAGAAATGATTAAGTTTGAACACACGATATTTGCATTGCCTTTTGCTTTTATGGGAGCTGTTCTAGGGTCCTATACGATGAATGGTCATTTACCTTCTTGGGCACAAATTGGGTGGATTATTTTAGCCATGATTGGTGCTAGAAGTGCTGCAATGGGCTTGAATCGATTGATAGACAAAGTGATAGACGGTAAAAACCCGAGAACAGCAGCAAGAGCCATTCCAGCAGGTTTGCTCTCATCTAAAGAAGTGATACTATTTATTGTTGTGTCTTTTGCTTTATTGTTTTTTGCTTCTGCAAAATTGGATCCAATAGCTGTTAAATTGTTGCCTATTGCTGTGTTTTTCTTAGTTTTTTATTCATATACAAAACGATTCACTTGGGCATGTCACCTTATTCTTGGCTTTACTATTGCTCTAGCTCCTTTAGGTGGATGGGTTGCCATTACGGGTGAGATTAATACAACTGCAATCATTTTATTTGTTTCTGTTGCTTTATGGACAGCTGGTTTTGATATCATATATGCTTGTCAAGATATAGAATTTGATCGTAAAGAAGGGTTATATTCCATTCCAAGTTCATTTGGAATAGCAAATGCATTAAAAATTGCCAAGTTCCTTCATTTCATAACAGCTATTGGATTAGTCAGCATTATGTTTTTAGCTAATTTAAGTTGGTGGTATTTAGTTGGAACTTTAATAGCTGCCTTATTGTTGATTTACGAACATCAACTTGTTAAACCAAATGATTTGTCTAAATTAAATGCAGCATTTTTTACGATGAATGGTGTACTTAGTGTCGTTGTTTTCGTTTTTACGTTAATTGATTTGGTGGTGTATCAGTAATGAGCCAATTGATCGAAACAGATAAAGAATGGATTGTAGGAATTACCGGAGCCAGTGGGGCTATATATGGTGTGCGATTATGCGAGACTTTACTTAAGTTAGGATACCATGTGAAAATCTTAATTACGGATGCAGGGTGGCGTGTTCTTAAAGAAGAATTAAACTGGGACGTATCCCAGAGACAAGAAACTTTAAACAAATATTTTTCAATATATCCAGGGGAATATACTTATTTTCCAATTCAGGATATAGGCGCTAGTATTGCAAGCGGTTCTTATCAAACAGAAGGCATGATTATTATACCTTGTTCTATGGGGACTTTAGCTGGGATATCACACGGAATGTCGGATAATTTGATGGAACGTGCAGCTGATGTTATGTTAAAAGAAGGACGAAAGTTAATCGTCGTACCTAGAGAAACTCCACTTCATATGATTCATTTGGAAAACATGCTCAGGTTGTCAAAAACAGGTGCAACAATCATACCTGCAATGCCTGCTTTTTATTATAAACCTAAAACGCTTGATGATATCGTTTCATTTTTGGTGGGTAAAGTTTTAGATATGATGGGAATAAAACATAATATGTTTACTAGATGGGGAGATTTAGATGAGTCGAAAAATGGATTTGATTCGAATAGGGGAAATTAATTACACGAATATATGGCCTATATTATATCATTTTCCTAAAAAGAAATTTGAAAATCAAATACAATTTGTAACAGAAGTGCCAACGAAACTCAATAAAGCTCTATCGGAAGGGAAATTAGACATGGCACCTATCTCTTCTTTTGCCTATGCCGAAACTTTTAGAAAATATGTGTTATTTCCTGATTTATCTGTAAGCTCTTTTGGTAAAGTGAATTCAATTTTGTTATTTCATAAAAAACCACTAGAGCAAATTGTTCATGGAAAAATTGCACTCCCAACAACTTCAGCAACGTCCGTTAATTTGTTGAAAATTATTATTCATAAATTTTATAAAGGGGAGCCCCAATATTTTCACTCTACTCCACATTTAGATCAAATGATGAAGGAAGCTGACGCTGCATTACTGATTGGGGACGATGCTATTCAAGCTAAATGGGCAAATTCACATTATAATGTTACAGATTTAGGTGAGCTTTGGACGAGTTTGACGAATAGTTGGATGACATTTGCAGTTTGGGCTGTTCGTAGAGAAATCGCTGATTTTAACCCTACAATGATGCAAAATATATTTAGTTCACTAAAGCAAAGTAAAGAGCTTGGTATAAGTGATCAAACAGAGATGATCAAAGAAGCACAAGCTAGAATTGGGGGATCAAAGTTATTTTGGATAAAATATTTTTCTGAATTAAGCCATGACTTTGGACAATTACAAAAAAATGGGTTAAAGTTATATTATCAGTATGCTAGAGAGATGAATCTAATACCAGAGCAAGTCCCCATTCAAATGTGGACCGAGCAGGAGTTATCGAAATTATAAAAATCTTGATGTTATAGGAGATACAATGAAGCTAATAGACATCTACGCACGTTATAAAAAAGATATTCAGTATATAGAGAGTGAACTAGAAAGAAATATACAATCCAATCATGACGTATTAAATGAAACCTCACTTCATTTGTTAAAGGCAGGGGGAAAGAGAATTCGTCCTGTATTTGTATTGCTTTCAGGAAAGTTTGGAAACTATCATCTAGAAAATTTGAAAAATGTTGCAGCTGCATTAGAACTCATTCATATGGCAACCCTAGTTCATGATGACGTGATCGATAATGCAATAACTCGTAGAGGCGAACAAACCGTTATGGCAAAATGGGATAACAAAATTGCGATGTATACTGGAGATTATATATTTGCAAAAGCTTTAACTGTAGTCACTCAACTGGAAAATCCAAAAATACATCAAATCTTATCCAAATCGATCGTTCAGATGTGTATTGGAGAGATGGAACAAATACGTGATTTCTTTAATACAGAGCAATCTGTTCGTCATTATTTACTTCGTATTCGTAGAAAAACTGCGTTGTTAATTGCAATCAGTTGTCAGTTAGGAGCTTTAGCTGCTGAAGCGCCTAAAAGTACAGTGAGAACTCTTTATTCATTTGGTTACAATGTTGGTATGGCCTTTCAAATCACGGATGATGTTTTGGATTTATGTGGAACTGAAAACCAGATAGGAAAACCTCCAGGTAGTGATATTAAACAGGGAAATATAACACTCCCTATGATATATGCCCTACAGGAAAAGGATTTAAACTCACCTCTGTTATCACTAATTCAAAAAATAAAAAGATCAGAAGACCAGTCAGATGTGAATGAGTTCATCCAATTAGTTCGTAGTAGTAAAGGTATTGACAAAGCAGAGTCATTGGCAAATCGTTATATACATAAAGCCATTAATCAATTAGACCAATTACCTGATATAAAAACAAAGAAGGATTTGCATGATATTGCAAACTTTGTTTTGAGTCGTAAATACTAACTTATGACAAGGTAAAATTACCTTGTTGTAATTTTGCATTTACTTAAATTATCACATTTGTGGAGGGTTAAACATGGAAAAAACATATTTAATGATTAAACCAGATGGAGTTCAAAGAAATGTTATGGGTGAAATTATTACTCGATTTGAACAAAAAGGTTTTCAACTATTAGCAGGTAAATTCACTGTTTTAACTAAGGAACAAGCAGAAAAACACTATGAAGAACATAAAGATAAACCTTTTTTTGGTGAATTAATTGACTTCATCACTTCTGGACCTGTTTTTGCAATGGTTTGGGAAGGGGACAATATCATTGATATTTCTAGAATGATGATTGGAAAAACGAATCCTGCTGATGCTCAACCAGGTACAATCCGTGGTGATTTTGCTGCGCACATGAGTTTAAATATTATTCATGGATCTGATAGTAATGAAAGTGCTGCAAGAGAAATAGTTAACATTTTTAATGAATCTGAATTAGTTTCCTACGAAAAATCATTAATGGCTTGGATCTAAACCTCCTATGTTAGATTTAGATTCTGATTATCGCTCATTTATTAGGAAACTAAAACAACATATTAATGTTGATCTATCTCAATATAAAGAAACTCAAATGAAGCGAAGACTCACTATGTTAAAAAATAAAAGAGGATATGAAAATTTTCAGGAATATTTAAAAGACATATTAATACATCCTGAATTAAAGGATGAGTTTTTAGATCGAATGACCATAAATGTATCCGAATTTTGGAGAAATCCAAATCGTTGGAGTTTATTGGAGAAAAAATACATTCCTGAATTATTAACTCAAAAAGAACAGCTTGTTTGTTGGAGTGCAGGCTGTTCTACAGGAGAAGAGGCTTATACGCTTTCTATGATTTTAGCTGAACAGACTCAGTCTTCTAGATATAAAATTATTGCTTCTGATTTAGATGCAGGGGTGCTGAAAAAAGCAAAGGAAGGCAAGTATGACGAACGCTCTTTACGTGAGTTGCCTGACAAATACTTTAAATACATTAAAAAAGAACAGTCTTTATATAAAATATCTAGTCAATTACAAGAAAATATATTTTTTGAAAAAAAGAATCTATTATCCGATCCTTTTGAAAAACGATTTGATTTGATTATTTGCCGAAATGTTCTGATTTATTTTACCAATGAGGCAAAACATTTATTGTATCAGAAATTTTCTGATGCTCTAAAACCAGGTGGTATTTTATTTGTAGGAAGTACGGAGCAAATTTTTTCGCCAAAAGATTACCAATTAGAAACAGAGGATATGTTCTTTTATAGGAAGATAACAAAATGAATGACCTTATTCGCTCCACATAGATTAAGGTACCTAGACTAATACCGTTCACATTCTTGTGTCCACAATCGACATCAGAACATCCGCTTTCGAAAAGTCATATGTTTCATGAATTAATGTCTAACGATATTCAGTTTCTTTTGGTTGCCTTCTCCCCAACTAAGTGAATTACTCTTTACGAATAAAAGATTCCAAGTTTACCCATACTATTCCTAATGGGAGTACACTATACTTGGAGGGTTCTCTTATGGATAAAAGAAAGGTGATAGAAGCTTATCAACGAGGGTTTCTAACCACAAAGGAATGTGCTCAAATCTTAGGAATAGATTCAGTAAAGATTATGAAAGTTGTTCATGATTCAAACTGGTCGGATCAGCAAAAAACACAAAAAGTGAGATAAAGATATAGTGTGAGGATGGAATACTTTCCTATCCTATAAAAACACGTTAAGCAAAATAGCTAGCGTGTTTTTTTGCTTTCTTGTCAACTGTACTCAACTATACTATAATTATCAACATGAATTCTAGGAATGGAAGACGGACACTAGTCATGTGGAAAAGAATGAAGGGGGATTTAATGAGTGAGATATTTAACAGCTGGTGAAACACATGGACCTCAGTTAACTGCAATTATTGAAGGTATGCCAAGTAATTTGAAAATTAATTTTGAAGAAATAAATAGAGAGTTGCAGCGACGTCAAAAGGGGTATGGACGCGGTAGAAGAATGCAGATTGAGAAGGATGCAGCAAACATAGTAGGTGGAGTAAGACATGGAAAATCTACAGGAGCTCCAATTGCACTAGTTGTAGAAAATAAAGACTGGACACATTGGACTACTGTGATGAATATAGAACCTATTGAAGGATCAGACGAAGAAAAAAGACGCGTGCACAGACCTCGTCCAGGACATGCAGATCTTAACGGAGGTTTAAAATATAATCATAAAGATTTAAGAAATGTACTTGAACGTTCCAGCGCTAGGGAAACGGCAGCAAGAGTAGCAGTAGGTGCAGTTGCAAAACAATTTCTTGCTGAATTCGGAATCAAAGTTGCTGGTCAAGTCATTCGTATAGGAGAAGTAGAAGCACAGGTTGAAAATCTTCCAATTGATGAATTAATCCGTGTCACAGAAGAATCTCCAGTAAGAGTAGTAGATAAAGAAGCTGAAGCAAAAATGATAGCCCATATTGATCAAGTGAAAAAAGAAGGAGATTCCATTGGCGGTATTGTGGAGTGCATCGTAGAAGGTGTTCCGATAGGTCTTGGCAGTCATGTTCAGTGGGACCGGAAATTAGATGGAAGAATTGCTCAAGCAGTAGTATCCATCAATGCTTTTAAAGGCTGTGAGATTGGGATAGGATTTGAAGCAGGCTCAATTCGAGGCTCAGAAGTGCATGATGAAATTTTATATACCCCAGATAAAGGGTATCATCGTAAAACGAATCGTTTAGGTGGATTTGAAGGCGGCATGACAAATGGCGAACCTATTGTTGTTAGGGGAGTAATGAAACCCATTCCCACATTATACAAACCTTTAGCAAGTGTAGATATCGATACAAAAGAACCATTTACTGCTCAAGTTGAACGTTCTGACAGCTGTGCTGTGCCAGCTGCTAGTGTTGTGATGGAACATGTTGTCGCATGGGAACTAGCATGTGCATTAATGGAAAAATTCGGTGGAGACTCCATAGAAGAGATTCGTAAAAATATAAATAATTATTTAGAGCAGCTGGAGCGTTACTAATATGAAACAATTAGTTGTTGATTTAGGCGATCGTTCTTACCCAATATATATCGGTAATGGCATTTTAGATCGAATTAGTACTTATTTCGGGAAGCATCAGATTAACCCTCGCTCTCCACTTATGATTATTACAGATGACAATATTGCTCCTCTACATTTAAAGAAAGTAAAGGAGCCATTGCAGGAGAGTGGTTATAAAGTTTGCGAATATATCGTTCCATCTGGTGAAACTTCTAAATCTTTATCTATGTTAGAAAAAATTGTTGGGGTTGCTTTAGATGAAGGCTTAGATCGAAAATCTTCTATAATTGCTTTAGGTGGTGGAGTGGTCGGAGATTTAGCTGGATTTGTAGCTGCTAGTTTTATGAGAGGTATTCCTTTTGTACAAATTCCAACAACAATTCTTGCTCATGATAGCAGTGTTGGGGGAAAGGTTGCAGTAAACCACCCGATGGCAAAAAATATTATTGGAGCTTTCCATCAACCTCAAATGGTTCTATATGATACTTCAACTTTAAGAACACTACCTGTAAGAGAAATAAAAGCAGGTTTATCAGAAGTAATAAAACATGGTCTCATCTGGGATGCAAAATTTGCTGAATGGAATTACACGAATGCAGAAAAATTGTTAACATTAGATGCTGAATCACTAGAGTATGCATTATATAATGGATGTAAAATAAAAGCTCAAGTTGTATCTGAAGATGAACGTGAAAATGGATTAAGAGCGATACTTAACTTCGGACATACGATCGGACATGCTTTAGAAGCGGTATCGAACTACAACGAACTTTTACACGGTGAAGCGATATCGATTGGCATGGTTGGTGCGGCAAAGTTATCTGTTCATCTTGGATATCCAGAGCAAATTTACATTGAAACAAAATCTGTATTGAAAAAATATGGTTTACCTACTCAAATTCCAAACCATTTAAATGTGGACGAGATTATGGAAGCTATGTTACATGATAAAAAATTTAGTGAAGGACAAGTTGTATTTACAATATTAAAAGATATTGGAGAAGCGCATATTCAAAGAGGAATATCCATAGATTTGATTAGAGAGATAGTTGAGCACTTAAGATTGGAGGGATAATATATTATGTATGTTAGGGGAATAAGAGGAGCAATTACCGTAGAGAAAAACGAGGAGTCTGAAATATTAAATGCTACTTCTGAATTATTAAAAACGATTGTTATGGAAAACGATGTGAATCCTGAAGACATTTGCAGTGTTTTTGTAACGGTAACACATGATATTACTGCAACATTTCCTGCTAGAACGATACGTCAAATGAGTGGATGGGACCTTGTACCTTTAATGTGCTCGTTGGAAATTGATGTACCAGGAAGTTTACCAAGATGCATTCGCTTAATGGTCCAGATCAACACAACAAAACAACAAAATGAAATGAAACATGTTTATTTGAATGAAGCAACAAAACTTCGTCCTGATTTAAAACCAAATTGACTTATTTGTTTTTCATAGTGTATATTAAATTTAGAATAGTAGAGTTTAGTTAGATGAGTATAGATGGATTTGTAGTCCAAAGTAGAGTAAAGATGAGATTTTTAAATTTAATTCCCCATCATCCATAATTACAGAAGTTTTGAAAACAAGTTTATCATTTTGTTTTCACGTTTTTATTTGTTATAACTTTTTGTAATTATAACGTTGAAGTATATTTATTTGGGGTACATTAAAACGGACTATTATTTCATAATTCATAAAAAACACCTCTGCTATGTTAAAGCAGAGGTGTTTTGTTATTTTTAAGAATTTATATTACATCACAAGGAGTTGATCATGAATGTATTATCCTGAAATCACTAAAGTGAAGGATTTAGCAAGAGAACATAATTTAATACCCATTGTACATGACATACTTGCTGATATTGAAACACCAATTCGAGTTTTCAACCATTTTCATGAAGAGAGGAATGCTTTCATGTTAGAGAGTGTTGAGGGTGGGGTGAATTGGGCTAGATATTCCTTCATAGGTAAAAATCCATTTTTAATTATCCAAGGTAAAAATGGAAACATAACAATTAACAAACATGGTAAAAAACAAAATGTGAAAGATCAGCCTATTGAGGCTTTGAAACAACTGCTTCGTTCATATTCTAGTCCGGCATTATCCGATTTACCAAGATTCACAGGAGGAGCAGTTGGTTTTTTTGGATATGATTTATTACAATATTACGAAAATCTCCCAGCCCATGACATAGATGATTTACAAATGAATGATATACAATTTATGTTTTGTGATGAAGTAATTGTTTTTGACCATTTTAAACAACAGGTAAAAATTATTGCTAATGTACATGTGCCAAATCGAGCTACAGATATGGAAATTGAAAAAGCGTATAGTGAAACTTGCAAACGTATTGATGAGACTATTTTAAGATTACAAAAACCGTTAGCTGTCCCACCGATGGCACAAAATCAGAAATCTGATGTTGATTTAAAACATATACATTCAAATGTAACGAAAGATCAATTCATGAAAAATGTAGAATCAGCAAAGGAATACATCCGAGCAGGGGATATTTTTCAAGTCGTGTTATCCCAAAGGTTTGAAATTGAAACAGAAATTTCGCCATTACATGTATATCGAGTTCTTAGAACGATGAATCCTTCACCATATATGTATTATTTAAAGATGGAGGATGAGGTCATTGTAGGAACTTCTCCTGAATCTCTAGTGAGGGTTGAGGGAGGACGTGTTCAAACGAAACCGATTGCTGGTACGAGACCAAGGGGAGAAACAGAAGAATTAGATTTACAGCACGAAAAGGATCTTCTTTCTGATCCTAAAGAATTAGCTGAACACCTTATGTTAGTAGACTTAGGACGAAATGACATCGGACGAGTGGCAGAGTTTAGTACTGTAAAATGTGATACGTTTATGGAAATAGAAAGATATTCACATGTAATGCATATTGTTTCCAATGTATCTGGAAAACTTAGAGAAGACAAAGATTTTTTTGATGCCTTTATTTCCTGCTTGCCAGCAGGCACAGTATCAGGCGCACCTAAATTAAGAGCGATGGAAATTATAGCTGAATTTGAAAATGAAGCTAGAGGAGCTTATGCAGGGGCAATTGGCTATTTAGGGTTTTCAGGAAATTTAGACACCTGTATTACTATTCGAACGATTATTTTTAAAAATGGAAAAGCTTATGTGCAAGCTGGTGCGGGCATTGTGTGGGATTCAGTTCCTGAAAAGGAATATGAGGAAACAGTCAATAAGGCAATGGCACTGCTCAAAGCAATTCGATTGGCCGAAGTGTGGTTTAACAAAGATCAGTTTAGTTTAGTGAATCAGGATTATTATTAATGAAATCTCAAATATGTAATTGTTCATATCTAGGGGGGAGAAACAGTATATGGAAACAAATGTGATCAAAGATGTATTGATAAAATTGTTAGATGGAAAACAATTATCTAAAGTTGAAGCTCGTCATGTGATGGAAGAGATGATGGAAGGTCGTGCAACTGGAGTGCAAATTGGGAGCCTTTTAACTGCGTTAAGAATAAAAGGAGAAACGATTGAAGAAGTTACTGGATTTGCTGAAACGATGCGGAGCAAATCCCACAGAGTTCAGACACAGAATCATCCATTATTAGATACATGTGGAACAGGTGGTGATGGTGCAAATACGTTTAATATTTCCACAGCATCCGCAATTGTCGCAGCAGCTGGTGGCATACGAGTTGCTAAACATGGCAATCGAGCCATGTCTAGCAAAAGTGGAAGTGCTGATGTGCTTGAAGCATTAGGAGTAAATATTAATCTAGATCATAATCAAGCCCAGCTATGTATTGATCATGTGGGTATATGTTTTATGTTTGCACAAAAATATCATGAATCTATGAAAAATGTCGCAGCACCAAGAAGAGAACTCGGATTTCGTACCGTATTTAATATGTTGGGACCATTAACAAATCCCGCAAACGCAGATAGACAGCTGATGGGGGTCTTTGATCGAAATAAAACGGAGCTTATTGCTTCTGTGTTAAATGAATTGGGATTAGAAAGAGCACTTGTTGTTTCTAGTTATGACGGATTGGATGAAATTAGCATCTCAGCTCCAACCCAGGTTAGTGAATTAAAAGATGGAATCATTAACACGTATGATATTACCCCTTTTGATTTAGGACTTAAGAGTTACCCCATAGAAGAGATAGCAGGTGGAGATGCCTTAGAAAATGCAAAAATTATACGTTCCATTTTTAAAGGTGAAAAAGGAGCTCGTAGAAATATTGTATTAGCAAATGCAGGTGCTTGTTTTTATGTGTTTAATCACTGTTCATCTCTGCAGGAAGGTGTTAAAATTGCTGCCAATATGATTGATAGTGGAAAAGCTTATGCAAAATTAGATGAATTAGTAGACTTTACAAAGGAGATTAGCCATGATTCTTGATCAAATCGTAGCAACTAAAAAAGAAGAAGTTGAAAGTTTAAAAAATGTATTTTCCATAAGTAATTATAAAAGCATCATTTCAACCTTACCTCCTTGTAAAGGATTTAAAAAAGCCCTAACACAAACTAAAAATAGATCCATGGGTTTAATTGCAGAAGTGAAGAAAGCATCTCCGTCTAAAGGGTTAATTCGTGAGGATTTTAACCCAGTGGAAATCGCAAAGAGTTATGAAAAAGCCGGGGCAGACTGTCTCTCTGTATTAACAGATAAGGAATATTTTCAAGGTTCTATAAAATACTTGAAAAATGTTCGGGAAGTGGTGGATCTCCCGCTTTTACGGAAGGAATTTATTATTGATCCTTTACAAATCTATGAGGCTAGAATTGTTGGAGCAGATGCTATTCTCTTAATTGCATCAATATTAACACTAGAGCAGATGCGTGAACTTAGTAAATTATCAACTGACTTAGGAATGGATACATTGATAGAAGTTCATGATTTAGAAGAATTAGAGCAAGTTCTATCATTGGATGTTTCTTTAATTGGAATCAATAACCGTAATTTAAAAACCTTTGAAACAGACATTCAAACTACTGAAAATTTAATAACACATATTCCGAAAGAGATTACAGTAGTTAGTGAAAGTGGGATTTCAAATGCATCACAAATAAATCACCTAATAACTAAAAGTGTTGGAGCTGTACTCGTAGGTGAGCATTTTATGAGACAGGATAATGTAGAACTGGCAGTAAATCAGCTTATGGGTGATAGATCATGAACAATGTAATGGTAAAAATCTGTGGGATTTTAGGTGTGCCAACGATTGAATCAATGTTGAATCTTCCTATTGATTATATAGGTTTTGTATTTGCAAAAAGTAAGAGGCAAGTAACACCAGAGCAAGCAGCGGATATGATTCAAGTTTTAAAAAAACATCAGATTAAGGTACCAGAAACCGCAGGGGTTTTTGTTAATCCAAGTGAACAAAAACTTGAAGAAACAATAAGAAATGCACCATTAGATATCATACAATTACATGGTCAAGAATCCCCTGAGTTATGTAAATGGGTGAAGCAATCACTTAAAATAAAAGTATTTAAAGTTTTTTCCAACTTGCATCAGATTTTGTTGACTGATAATTCAATCATTTCTAACGAACAAGTTGATGAAGAATGTTCAAAATGTTTAAACCCATATGTGAATCATATCGATGCGTTAATGTTGGATACTTATGATCCAGTAGTTGGTGGTGGAACTGGAGAAACTTTTAATTGGGATTTGATTCCGATTGTTCAACGTTGGACGAAAAAAAATAATATTCCTTTGATCGTAGCAGGAGGACTAGATGTAGACAATGTAAGTTCATTAATTTCAACTTATGAACCTGATGGAGTAGATGTATCAAGTGGAGTTGAAACGAATCGAATAAAAGATATTAAAAAAATAAAAACCTTTGTTGAAAGGGTGAAAATAAATGTTTAATGTACCAGACACACAAGGAAGATTTGGAAAATTCGGAGGAAAATACGTTCCAGAAACATTAATGAACGCACTAATTGAGTTAGAAGAGGCATACAAACATTATGCAAAGGATAAAGATTTTCAGAATGAAATCCAATATTTATTAAAGCAATATTCTGGTCGTCCCACATCTTTATATTATGCTGAGCGATTAAGTGAAGATCTAGGTGGTGCAAAGATTTATTTAAAACGAGAGGATTTAAATCATACAGGGGCACATAAAATCAATAACACAATTGGACAAGGTGTACTAGCAAAGAGAATGGGTAAAAAGAAAGTCATAGCTGAAACTGGAGCAGGCCAGCATGGGGTAGCTTCGGCAACAGTAGCTGCTTTACTAGGTTTGGAATGTAAAGTTTTCATGGGTGAAGAAGATACGAAAAGACAACAGCTAAACGTATTTCGTATGAATTTATTAGGTGCGGAAGTGATACCTGTAACTTCAGGAACACGAACGCTAAAGGATGCTGGAAATGAGACTTTACGATATTGGGTTAGCAATGTTCATGATACATTTTATATTCTGGGTTCTGTAGTAGGACCACATCCATATCCAATGATGGTACGTGATTTTCAAAAAATTATTGGTGAAGAAGTTAGAAAACAGATTATCGATGCAGAAGGAAAACTACCTGATACAGTGATTGCTTGTGTAGGTGGTGGCAGTAATGCAATTGGTATATTTTATCCATTTGTCAATGACTTTAGTGTGAAATTAGTTGGTGTTGAAGCTTCGGGTAAAGGTGTTCATACTGATCAACATGCAGCAACAATGACAAAAGGAACACATGGTGTGTTCCAAGGGTCTATGAGTTATTTATTACAAGATGAGTTTGGACAAGTCCAACCAGCCCATTCTATTTCAGCAGGTTTAGATTACCCAGGTGTTGGTCCTGAGCATGCCTATTTAAAAGATACAAAAAGAGCAGAATATGTTCCCATTACGGATGAAGAAGCATTAAACGCATTAAAACTGTTAAGCAGAACAGAAGGAATCATTCCAGCCTTGGAAAGCGCTCATGCGATTGCTCAAACGATGAAAGTCGCTCCAAAGATGGATAAGGATCAAGTGATAGTTGTTAATTTATCTGGACGTGGAGATAAAGATGTTGAGTCTATTATGCATTATTTAGAGGGGGACTATCATGAATCTGATTGATCAAAAATTTAAAGAACTTAAAATGCAGGACAAAACCGCTTTAATTCCATTTTTAACGATGGGAGATCCTGATATAGAAACCTCTATTCAAATTATTAAACAATTAGAAGCGGCTGGAGCTGATATTGTTGAATTAGGTGTTCCTTATTCAGATCCGTTAGCCGATGGTCCAGTGATTCAAAGAGCTTCACAAAGAGCACTGAAACATAGTATAAATATCCAGAGCTGTTTGGAAATTGCAAAAAAAGCTAGACAACAGAACGTATCTTTACCATTTATACTTTTTACGTACTATAATCCTGTTTTGCAATTTGGACTTGAATCTTTTTTTGAGAAATTACAGCAACATCAGATTAGCGGAGTTATTATTCCTGATCTTCCGAACGAAGAAGATGAGGAAGTGAGATCTCTATCTGAGCAATACCAAATTCATCTCATTCCACTTGTGGCACCAACTTCAAACGATAGAATTGCTAGAATCTCAAAAAAAGCAGCAGGGTTTGTTTACTGTGTGTCTTCATTAGGTGTAACGGGAGTCCGGTCATCCTTTTATGATGGCATCGATGATTTTATATCTCTTGTAAAACAATCAACTGATTTACCAGTAGCGGTAGGTTTCGGGATATCTACAAATGAGCAGTTTGCTAAATTTTCAAAAATCTGTGATGGTGTTGTAGTAGGAAGTGCAATCGTTCGTAATATTGAGGAACAACTGCCGTTATTGCAATCTGCAGAAACGAAAGAAAAAGGACTATTGCAAATTCGTAAATTTGTGGCACAATTAAAAGAATAGTCTTGTTTTTAAGAGATACTGCCCATTTCTTAACACCAGTTCACTAATGAACTGGGAAATAACATCTTTGATATGCTTCTTTTTTATGGGTAAATTTATTGATTGTAGAGGTGAAGCGGTATGAATCCAAAGTCCAATATTGTTCATTTACCAGTTTATAAGCCTGGAAAATCTACCGACGAAGTAAAAGCAGAATTTGGTTTAGAAAAAATAATTAAACTTGCTTCTAATGAAAATCCGTATGGTTTTTCTAACAACGTAAAAGAAGCTATAATGGCAGAATTTGAGAACATAAATATATACCCTGATGGGGCTAGCACAAAGCTAACTGAAAAGTTGAGCGAGTTTTACAATGTATCGTCGAATCAATTGATTGTTGGAGCAGGTTCTGATGAGGTCATATTAATGATTGCACGTGCCTTTCTTGTAAAAGGAGACGAAACCATTATGGCGACTCCAACATTTCCACAATACAAACATAATGCTGAAATTGAAGGGGCTATTAGTATTGAAGTTCCTTTAAAAGATGGGACACATGATTTAAATGAAATGTTAGCAAGAATTACAAAGAATACAAAAATCATTTGGATTTGCTGTCCTAACAATCCAACAGGGACCATAAATCATCATGAAGAATTGAAAAACTTCTTGGCTAAAGTTCCAAGAGATGTGCTTGTCGTATTTGATGAAGCATACGCAGAATACAATGAGCAGAATGAATTTCCTGATAGCATGTCGCTATTAAAACAATTTAACAACTTTGTTGTTTTAAGGACTTTTTCAAAAATATATGGATTAGCTTCACTAAGAATTGGTTATGGAATTGGACATCCAGATGTAATTCATACGATCAACCAAGTACGAGAACCATTTAATACTACAAGTTTTGCTCAAGCTGCTGCATTAGCGGCAATAGAAGATCAGGAATTTATTAGAGATTGTCGTGAGAAGAATAAAATGGGCTTAGCTTATTTAACAGATCAGTTTAAGAACATGGGATTATCTTACTTTCCTGCATACGGAAATTTTGTAATGGTTGATGTAAAAAAACAGGCGGATCAAGTTTTTCAAGGTTTGCTTCAAAAAGGAATTATCATACGTGGTGGTCATCAGCTTGGCTTTCCTACCTCTTTACGTGTTACGATAGGATCACAAGAACAAAATGAAGAGTTTATAGAAGCATTAAAATCAGTATTGCAAGAAGTGAATTAATTCTAATCACATCATCATAGAAAAAGAGTGAATATAATGACTAAGATTACAATTTTCGGGGTAGGTTTAATCGGAGGGTCACTTGCTTTATGTTTTAAGGGTAAACCGAACATAAAAGTAGTAGGTCATTCAAACAATCCTAAATCCGTGCAAAAATATTTAGAAAAAGAAGTCGTTGATGAGGCGACTACATCAATTGAAGAAGCAGCACTGGAATCAGATTTTATCTTTCTTTGTGTGCCAGTAGGTTTGTTAGAGGATTATTTGATAAAATTAAGCAAACTTCCTTTAAAAAACAACTGCATCATCACAGATGTAGGCAGTACTAAAGAGTCCATTACATCTTGTGCTAGATCAATTTCGCTGCCAAATGGTTATTTTATCGGCGGGCATCCGATGGCAGGTTCAGAGCGATCAGGAGTTGACGCTGCGTCCTCATATTTGTTTGAGAATGCATTTTATGTGCTTACACCTGATCCTGAAATCCCTGATCATATTTATCAAAAACTAGAGGATTTATTAACCTATACAAAATCACAAATTATTAAAGTAGATGCTTCCACACACGATGATATTGTTGGGGCAATCAGTCACTTGCCGCATATTATTGCAGTTTCTTTGGTTAATCAAATTTCAAAGTACAATGAACAGAATGATTTGTATGAACGATTGGCTGCTGGAGGATTTAAAGACCTTACGCGTATTGCTTCAGGTGATCCTGTAATTTGGAGAGATATTTTATTAAATAATAAAAATATCTTATTACACCTCTTGAATGATTGGCAAAAGGAGATTTCAAAATTTGCTGATTTATTAAAAATGGATGATGGGCAAGGTGTTGAAGATCAATTTAAATTTGCAAGTGATTTTCGCAGTAAACTTCCTGAACGTAGAAAAGGAGTTATCACATCACTTTTTGACGTCTATGTTGACATACCCGATCATCCTGGATTGATTGGACATATTACATCTGAATTAGGTAATCGTAAAATTAGCCTGAAAAATATTGAAATAATCGAAAGTCGCGGAGAAGTACCAGGTATTTTGAGACTATCATTTAGAGATGAAGATGATTTGGAAAATGCAGTGCAAACATTGAAAGAATTATCTTACTCAGTACATTTTTAAATATTAAATAATATAGGCTCGTTACTATTTTATTAAAGTAACGAGCCTATTTATTAGCGTATTTTTTGGTTTAGAGGGATTGGAAAATAAGATGTTGACAAAATGAAAACGTATACATTATACTATTAATACAGTATGGTTTCTCTCCACTCCTATCCAAATATGAGCACATGGAATATGTGCAGCCACCTTCATTTAGAAGGTGTTTTTTTTTGCCTCCATTTTTGCGTGTTTCATTAAAGTGTTCTTAGAGGATTGTAACTTTTATTTTAGAAAGTCATGTTATAATATAAAAATAAAGAGTTAATTGTATATAGTAAATCGCTTGAAATTTTATCTAATATGGTTTACAATTAAATCTTTGACAAAGTTACCTTATGAACAAAAGCTCCCATCGGAGCTTCTCGTGGAAGTAGTCGAATGAATTACTAGATTCTAAATACATATTTAATGTGAATGAATTCATTTTATATGAATACACTTTTTTAAGAATGTATGAAAGATTTTTTTAATAAAACAACGCAACTTTTTATCCCTAGTGCAGTAAAAATATAATATAACACTGGGGAGGAGTTTTGACTAGGGGGTATGTGTATAGTGACTGATTCCCAGTTGATCAGAGATATAAAAGATGGAGATACACAACTATACTCAATACTAATTAAGCGTTATGAGCGTAAAATTTATTCATTTATTTACAATATGTTGAAGAGCTCGGGTTTGGAGAGCTCATCTGAAGATTTATGTCAGGATACGTTTTATAAAGCATATCGCAGTTTGAGTACATTTAGGGAAGTAGAGGCTTCTTTTTCTACTTGGTTGTATACTATTGCTAGAAATACTGTTTTAAGTGAACTACGTAAACATAAAAGCACCAAGGTATCTATTGATGATGAAAGTGGATATATCCCATTAGCAGCTTTTGATACGATGCCTGAGCAATCCATTCTTAGGAATGAAAAAGTTTCCTTGGTAAGAGAAGCAATAAATAATTTGCCAGAGAAACAGAGATCTGCACTTATACTAAGAGAATATAATCAACTAGACTATCAGGAAATTGCAAACATATTAGGTCAAACAATTAGTTCAGTAAAATCGTTGTTGTTTAGAGCTAGGGTTAGTGTGAAAAATCAATTGGAACCATACTTTCATGAACCTAAATATGAGGAGTATGAGGGGATGAAATAAAATGAATTGTAAAGAGGCTCAAGAATCATTTGCATTGTACTGGGATTTGCCTGAAGAGAACTTCAAACGAATAAAAATAGACCAGCATCTTAAGAGTTGCACTTCGTGTGCCAAAGAGTTTGAAATTTGGGAAAAGAGCCATGATTTTATACATATGACTTCTTCATTAGAAGATGATGAGCACCCGTTTGAAATTAGTAAAAATATATCTGGTTCAGTCATGGATCGAATTTATATGGAGGAATCTTGGAAGGTACCAATTCAAGATCGAATATATTCCTTATCTTTTAAATTTAAAAGGAATATTACTCTTTTAATTTCATTCTGCTTTGCCATTTTTGTGACGAGTTTATTCTTGTCTATCTTGAATAACTTTCAAGCAAACAATGTAGAGCCAGCTGAACCAAAGTCTGGAATTGTAACTGTTGCAAGTATTAACAATCCTTTGCCAGTAGAATTTATTTCTGATCCAAGTTTTCCAGATTACTTAATTGTACTTTCATTACTTGGAGTTATTGGTACCATTTTAATATTAAATTGGTTCACAAGAATTAGAGCCTAGCATAATTTAATCCGACGAGTCTCCACTATTTAATGAGGTAGGAGACTTTTTGTGTTTGCAATATATTTTTTTATGTGTGAAAGGGGAATGAATGATGACAACTATTGGATTAATAAGACATGGTGTAACAGATTGGAATCAACAACGTATCATTCAAGGACATATGGATATTTCTTTAAATGATGAAGGAAAAGAACAAGCAGCTGCACTTGGAGAACGTTTGGTTGAGCACCAATGGGATATTATTTTGTGTAGTGATTTAATAAGGGCAAAAGAGACGGCATCCATTATAGCAAAGAGACTTAATCTAGAAATATCATCCTACGATGAAAGGTTAAGAGAGAGATACTTAGGAGCATTAGAAGGGTTATCCTATGAAGATAGAATTAAAAAGTATGGGGAAGATTGGCATGCAATCCATCATAATCCAGAATTGAAAATTGAAAAAGATGAGCATCTAAAAAATAGAGGTTTGCAGGTGATAAAGGATGTTCAGAAATTATATGGCAATAGGAGGGTTCTAATTGTAAGTCATGGTGGTTTAATAAATCAACTCTTAAGAGAACTGCTTGATGATTTTGATTCTAAAATCCATAATACTTCAATTACCATTTTAGAAAACAAGAAGGATCAATGGAAGTCTATTGTGTTGAATTGTACAAAACATCTCTAATTTACCCACAAAAGTGAAGAACTTACTTCGAAGATTAAACCTATTACTTTTGCGGGGCCCAGAACAAAGAACCGCACCCCAAAAAGTGAAGAACTTCTTTGTCAGTCCCCAGTTCTTGGATGAACTGGTGGCAGCGTTCACCCAGCTCATAGATGTGCTGGTGTCAGAATTGTCACAATTTAAATCTCTCCCCAAACCATATTTTTTCCAATATTATGAATATTTTTTATTTTAAATCCCATAATGGTACTAGAAATATGTGCAGTTTCTGGAGGTACCTTTATGAATTTAGCAGATATGTTAAGCTTTGCGGATATTCAACAATTAGATCGTATTGCGAGATATTATGAATGTGAATGCAGCAGTCACTCAAAAAATGAATTGATTCAGTCCATTTTAACTAGAATAAATCGAAAAGATGTATTTGAAGATAATTTAAAAAAGCTTAGTGTTGAAGATTTGCGCTTTATCAATATGGTTATTTTTGAAAAAAGAGAAGCATTTAGTCTTGAGGAATTATTGGCTAGAGTGAAAAATACTAGGTTTACAGAGGATGGTAATGAAGAAGTAAATCCAAGAGATACAATTACTATGTTTAAAAAAAGAGGTTGGATTTTTAACGGTGTTTCCCATAAAACAAAATACTTGTTCCAATTTCCCGAGGATCTTAAAAAGCGTTTTGTCGATTTGATAACTTATGAGTTCCAACAAAAGATAGAAAATGTACAAGAACCTGATTTATACAGAGATGAATTTAATCTTATCATTCAAGATATATATTTATTTTTAAAAGAGTTATACCATATGCAGGAAGTTCATTTAACCGCCTCAGGAGCGATGTATAAAAGATCTCTCTTTCAATTCTTAAATCAACTTTCAATACAAGAAAATCCGATTCAAAAAGGAGAATGGAGATTTGGTTATGGAAGAATGTTTAAAGATTACCCAAATCGATTTTCACTCATTTACGATTACTGTTATTTCAATGATTTAATAGAAGAAGAAAATGAGGTTTTAACATGTTCAGAAAAAGGAAAAATGATCGTGGAAGAGGGAAAGAAAGAAAAATTAGAAAGTGTGTATCGATTCTGGATTAGATTATATAAAGGACCTATTCATAACATTCAATCCATTGTACATTGGACGAGTATTTTAGCGAAAAATTGGGTAACCGTCTCATCTTTGAAAGAAGTTTTAAGTGATTTAATAAAACCATATTATTATGACAATGTAAATTCCATCTTAGACGAAAGAGTTTTTAAAATGATGATGCATTTAGGCTTATTAAAAGTAGGTGAACACGAAACTAAAGGTGTAGTTGTTCAAATGACAAAGATAGGTTCGCTCATCATAAAGGGTATACATATTAATGATGAAGATACAATTATTATTGATCAAAAATGAAATTTGGACATCAATTATATAAAATGGGTGGTCAAATCCCAAACCTTATATCAAGTAAGTGAATATAATTAATTATGAGTACTATAAAGTTTCTTTTTCAAATGATGGAGGGTGTAATATTATGGGAAACATGAGTATTATTTATGAGGCTTTGTTAGATCTCCATGCAGAAGTGGTCATTAAAGAATCTATAAGAAAATTCCGTGAAGTAAACTTATATAAAGAAATAGACGATGCGTTACAAAACGGAGACGAAGATTTATTTATTAAATTGACAAACGAACTAAAAACAATAAACGAATCATCTGCATAAATGTAAGATAAATGAAACACATTCATTTATCTTTTTTTTGTACCCTCCCCCACTTAGTATGGACAATTCTAATAAAAGGAAATAAAATAATAGATGAGCTCTAATTACATTACTTAATGGGAGAATACATATGAAGTTTAGCGAAATTGAAAAAAATATATGGGAAGAACATCAAGAATATTTAGATACCTGTTTACTCCCATTTACTGGATTGACTGGTCTAGAAAATCCGATGGAGGTTACCAAGTCACTTGAAGGCTTGAGAGATATGTTAGAATACGTTGAGATTCCATTTAAAGGAAGGGTTGTAACATATCCAGCTGTACATTTCTCTCATGAAGAACAATATTTAGAATCTTATTTAAAAAAGATTTGTTTTAACCTTAAAAAGCAAGGGTTTCAGTACATTATTTTAATAAGCAATTGTCCAGAAATACATAATTTTAATCTACAGGATTTCTGTTTGTTATTAACTCCAAGTGAAAGTGAGGTAGAGAATGTAAATTTAAAGGAAGAGATTTCTAATAAAGTGCAAGCCTTATGGAATAATAACAATGATTTGCAATAATTGGTCATAAAACAAGAGTCATTGGGAAAAACTACACCAAGAGATTTAACAAATTTGATAAAAAATGTATTTTTAAACTTGTGACAATTTCCTTACATTTTTCAAAAGGGAGGTTTAATGCGAATTATACATACAGATCATTCTTGACGACCCCTTAGTCGTAAGCTATTATTATTATGTTCTAGTATGTTGAGAATTTTATCAACAAAATGTTAACGTGAGTGAGATATGTTGTAAAGGGGGTAAAGAGACGTGCAAGATCATAAAAAAGAGACAAAATCACATGGGAAACCAGTCAAAAGACGTGAAATGTCTCGTCGACAATTCCTTTCCTATACCCTCGGGGGCACAGGTGGATTCATGATGAGTTTACCTTTGATAGCTAATTTGAGATTTGCAGTAGATCCGCTATTGCAACCAAAAGCTGAATCAGATTGGGTTAAGGTTATTGAAGTAGAAAAAGTTACCGATACTCCAACGTCGGTCAATTTTGAAAAAAATGTTGTTGATGGTTGGTATGAGTCAGATAAGGGTTTTGGAGCATGGATTACTAAAGATACGAATGGTGATGTATTTGCTTTATCACCGATTTGTAAACATTTAGGTTGTACCGTTGAATGGGAAAAAAATGTGAATTATCCAAATGAATATTTTTGCCCATGTCATGCAGCCCGTTATACGAGAGACGGTAAGAACTTAGCCGTTGCACCTGCACCTTTAGATGAGTATGATGTGAAAATTGAAAATGGTTTTGTTTATTTAAGTCAAATCAAACCGAATACGAGGGTAGAATAAAGGAGGCGTAAATCAGATGTTAAAAAGTATATATAATTGGATTGATGAACGTCTTGATATCACGCCAATGTGGAGAGATGTTGCAGATCATGAGGTTCCTGAGCATGTGAACCCAGCTCATCACTTTTCTGCATTCGTATACTGCTTTGGTGGACTGACGTTTTTCATTACTGTAATTCAGATTTTATCAGGAATGTTTTTAACGATGTATTATGTAGACGATATCGTAAATGCATATAAAAGTGTAGATTATTTACAGCATAAGGTTGCATTTGGTGTTATCGTGCGTGGCATGCATCATTGGGGTGCAAGTTTAGTTATTGTAATGATGTTTTTACATACGTTACGTGTATTTTTCACAGGTTCCTATAAAGCGCCTAGAGAAATGAATTGGCTTGTAGGGATGTCAATTTTCTTTGTGATGTTAGGACTAGGTTTCACAGGATATTTATTACCTTGGGACAATAAAGCCTATTTTGCAACACAGGTAGGAATTCAAATTGCTGCTTCAGTTCCTATCCTTGGACAATATATTGAAACTTTCTTACAAGGTGGGGAAATCGTTGGAGCTCAAACTTTAACAAGGTTCTTCGCATTACACGTGTTCTTCTTACCAGGCGCTTTATTAGCATTACTTGGTGGACATTTCTTCATGATACGTAAACAAGGAATATCTGGTCCTCTTTAAGAAGATCTTATCATTAAGGGGATTTTACAAACATATTAAAATTCATGAAAGGAGGAGCAATACGTGGCTCATGATCATAATTCGAAAGAAAAAGTAGTTTATGTTGGGGATTCAAGAGTAAAGAAGTATAAGAAAAATAATGTTCCTCTTGATTATTCCGCTTACCCTGGAAATTCAGAGGCATTTGTACCCAATTTTTTATTAAAAGAATGGATGGTTGGTTCCGTTTTTTTAGTGGGTTTTATGATTCTTACTATGTCTCACCCTTCTCCGCTCGGTTATCCAGCGGATCCGACTAAAACAGATTTTGTTCCTATTCCAGACTGGTACTTTTTATTTTTGTATCAGTTGCTAAAATATCCATATACATCAGATGCATTTGTTGTTTTAGGTACACTTGTATTACCAGGTCTATTGTTTGGTGGATTAATGTTTGCTCCATTTTTAGATACTGGAAAGGAAAGACGTTGGTATAAACGTCCAATTGCAAGTTCTTTAATGTTTTTAAGTTTGTTTGCTGTTGTATTTTTAACAATGGTTTCATGGCAAGGTTATCAGCATGAATTGGAAGAATTGAATATTATCCCAGAGCATCTTGTTAGAGCAGAATTGTTAGAATCTGGTGAAGAAGTGCCAGGTGGTAAGGAAGAAGAACCTGTTGCTATCGTTAATAAGGAAAGTGAAGGATATGATCTTTATCAGAAATCTTCATGTATCTCTTGTCATGCAGCTGATTTAAATGGAACTGTTGGTCCGTCGCTTAGAGGTATCGGTGATAAATATTCAAAAGAAGAAATTAATGATATTATTTATAATGGTTTTGGAAACCGAATGGGTGAGCAAGTATCAATGAATCCAGAATTTACGGATGCTGATTTTGATACTCTTGCTGGTTGGTTAGCAGAACAAAAGGCACCAGCTGGTGAAGAAGCTCCAGAGGAAGTTGCAGAAACTCACTAAAGCAAGAGTTACTTAACTTAGAATTAAATATATTCGATATAATGACTGGAAACCTGATCGAAGTTCGATCAGGTTTTTTTAAAAATACTCAGTAAATGGAGGTTTACGTTGACATTGTCTTTTTCATTTTTTTGGAGCAGATCATTTTTGTTAAATCGTCATTTGTTGTGGTTATTGTTCTTCACTAATTTTTTAGGAACCATTTATGGCTATTACTGGTATAAAAATCAACTTATATATACGATGAATGAGTATTCTAACTGGTTTTTATTTGTAGTTCCAGATAGCCCAACAGCAAGTTTGTTTTTTACTATATCCATTTTATATTTATTGGTTGATGAATATACAAATTCTAAAAAACGTGGGCTCCTTCGTGGGATTATTGAAGTTTTTGGTGTAATTACTTCAGTGAAATATGGAATTTGGGCTGTTGTTATGATATTTGCAGCTGCATCACAAGGGGATGTCATGGTTTGGCAAGACTGGATGCTAACGGTCTCCCATCTAGGTATGGCATTAGAAGCTCTCTTGTTTATGCGTTTTTTTGCTTTTAAACTAATACATATAGTTCCGGTAGGTATTTGGGCTTTATTTAATGATGTTGTTGATTATAAATATGACGTCTTTCCATGGCTTCCTACTGAGTTGAGAGATGATTTATTAGTAATTCAAATTTTTACTATTCTTCTAAGCATTCTGAGTATTTTTGCAGCTTATATAGGGTTTAAGCATAGGGTTAATGATCGGAAATAACTATAACAGCTTTATATTTTTGGTCTAAAAGAGGACATCCCTCCATATATTATATCAACCGTGATGTTGAACGTAATAGGGGGATGTTTTTTTATGTATTTTTTTAATCGAAAATCTATTTTCATTGTGTACATGCTTATCATGGTCTTTAGCATTATATTAATAAGTGGTTGTGCAATGAAAGAACCTAATCATTCAGCGCAAAAAGTACTGAGTTTAGATGAGGAAAATTTAAAGCAATTGGAAACCATGAATATGTTAGCTAGTGAGATGGTTCAAAAAACAACGGAAAAGAATTATGTTGAAGCCAGAGATATTCTGTTGAAATTAAGTAAACAGTTAACAGAGGTAAACTATGATGGTTTAACTTCAATTGAAGGATTACAAGCGCTCTCTGATACATTTGTTATTGCAAAACGGAATTTTAATTCGGTAAACCTCTCTGAAGAAGACACGCTTATTTCTTCGGCTAAAGTACATCTAGTAATAGATGCTTTGAGCCATCAGAAAGAGCCAATGTGGTTACAATATTACAGTGTTTTGAATTCAGATTTAAACGAATTACAAACTGCAGCTTCTTTAGGAAATAAAGAAAAAATGAATCAGCTTTTAAAAACGTATAAGCAACATTATGCCTTCATTCGCCCTGCTATGATCATCAATAGAGATCCTGAAAATATAGATCAACTAGATTCATACCTGACATTTTTACAAAATTACATATCAGATAACGATAAGAAGGAAAATGTAAATGCAGTAATTGAGGAATTAAAACGATTTTTAAAAGAAGTTTTTTATCAAGACCAATCTTCAACAGTGTCCCCATTAGCTGATCAAAATCTATTTTCATGGGTAATATCGATAGGTACAATTATCGTTTCCGTATTATTTTACGTTGGTTGGAGAAAGTATAATTATGAAAAAACAAATATCTTTTCAGTAAAAAAATGAAAATCAGCCCTTTTTACTATAAAGGGCTGATTTTATATTAAGTCCATACTTTAACTTTATACCTCTCCCTCTTTAAAACCTTCTCCTAACACATCATGAACGTCACCAATAATGATAAAAGCTTTTGGATCAACGGATTTTATCATAATTGTCATTCTTCTAATTTCACGTCTGCTCACAACACAATAAACAGCTTCTCTATGTTTTTTTGAATAGGCTCCTTTTGTCATAAATAAAGTTAACCCACGATCGAATTCATTTGAAATCATTGCTGTTATTTCCTCTGATTTTTCAGACATGATTGTAAATGCTTTAGCAGAATATGCACCTTCTTGAATAAAATCTATAATTCTTGCAGCGATAAACACAACAACAAGTGTGTATAAAATCTTTTCTTTTTCGATGTAAAATATAGAGATGCCGATAATAACGAAATCAATAGCTAATAAAACTTTACCTATACTCCATCCCTTTAACTTGTGCCCTGCTCTGGCTACAATATCTGCCCCTCCTGTTGTGCCTCCGTATCGAAATACAAGACCGAGCCCAACACCACTAGCTACTCCAGCATAGAGAGTAGTTAAGAAATAATCATTGTTTTGAAATGGTTCTATCCAATGATTGTTAATGCTGAATTCCATGAGCCATAAAAATACAGAAAGAGAAACCGTTCCAAATATCGTTAAAATCATGGACTGTTTTCCAAACAATCTCCATCCCACATAAAATAATGGGATATTTATAATTAAGGTCATGTATGAAGGCGGGAGATCAAAAGCATAATTTAAAAGTAAGGCAAGCCCTGTCACTCCACCTTCCATTAACTCGTTTGGGATAACTAAAATATTAAGTCCAAATGCGTAAATTGCTGTACCTGCCATAATGAAGAATAATTGTTTAATCGAATAGTTCATTTTGCTCCAATTCATAGTGGTAAAACTCCTTATTTTTGATGATGTTATTATTTTAACCCATAATGTATGCCATGCAAAGTGAACTCGTTTAAGCAAAGCTTAAACATCGAGAAGTCAGACGGGGACTCTACTCTACCTGATTTGAAGATATCGCACATAGAGGTGGGCTTCTGTACGCAAAATATTTTTGGATCAAATGTTATCACAATATGAGTTTTTTTTCATAACATTGTTTTTAATCATAGTTTGAGATAACATAGTAGAAAGACAATATCAAGGATGGGTGCTTGGTAGAAGGGATATGGTATATATGTCTGACAAAACCTTAAGTCAACTTCAACAAGAAGTGGATGATTACATATCACAGTTTAAAGAAGGATATTTCAGTCCATTATCCATGCTTGCTAGAATATCTGAAGAAGTTGGCGAATTAGCTAGAGAAGTCAATCATACATTTGGTGAAAAACCAAAAAAACCTTCAGAAGAAGATAATTCGATTGAAATGGAATTGGCTGATATTTTATTTATAATCATTTGTTTTGCTAACTCTCAAGGGATTAATTTAACAGATGCTTTTAACCAAGTTATGAATAAATTTCAAACTCGAGATAAGGACAGATGGACCAAAATTAAGTAAAAATGGACTAATCGTAACACCGAATGAATGTAACATTCATATGCTGTACCATCACTTTCATATATAGGATGTTTAAATGTATGTCTAAACTTTCTAAATATAGAGAGGAGGTAGGAGCAGATGAATGGAGAGCAAAAAATAAAAAAAGCCTATGAATCCATATTAAATAGTGATTTTGAACAAGCCATTATATGGTTTGAAGAAGCTATTGAACAAGAGCCTAACAATGCTATATATCATTATAAGTTATCTATTACTTTTGCAAGAAGTAATAAATTAATTAAAGCTTTAGAACACGCAGAAAAAGCTTCTTTATTAGACTGCGACAATGATGAATTTTTGTTTCATTATGAACACTTAAAAGCGAAGGAACTTATTAAACATGCAGAAGCTTACTTTGATCAAGAAGAAGATCAACTGCACCTGGCAGTCATATTATTAAAGGAAGCAACGGTTTTGGATCCATTATCTGTTGAAGCTTGGTTATTAATGGGTATAGCTTATGCTCAACTAGAAGAATATAGTCAAGCTATTCAAACATTAAAAGAAGTTTTGAATCTAGATCCAAATCATGAAATTGCAAAAGAGCTTTTAAAGCAATATAAAATGATGTTTAAAATTTATTTACAATCGTATAAATGAAAGGGATAAGGTGAGTCAATAATGAATGAAGAAACAATTAAAGTAGCTGTATCTGGAGCTTCCGGTAGAATGGGTAAAGAAGTTGTTAAGATGGTTTTAACTTCACCTGAGTTGGAGTTAGTTGCAGCCATTGATTCAAAAGGTGGAGAAGACGCAGGTGCTTTAGTTGGTTTAGACCCTTGTGGGGTGAAGATTCAAGATGATTTGGAATTAGCTTTAGTTGAATCCAGTGCACAAGTTATCGTAGATTTTACAACCCCTCATGCAGTTATGAAAAATACAAAAATGGCGATTAAACATAAAGTAAGACCTGTGGTGGGAACAACTGGGTTAACACCTCAGGATATCGAAGAATTGGACGAGTTATGTAAAAAAGAAGATATTGGTGGTATCATCGCTCCCAACTTTGCTATAGGTGCGATATTAATGATGAAATTTGCTGCACAAGCCGCTAAATATATGCCTCACTTAGAAATTATTGAATACCATGGTGATCAAAAGTTAGATGCACCTTCTGGAACTTCAGTTAAAACAGCGGAATTGATCTCTGAAAGCCGCAAGGAGTTCCGTCAGGGAAATCCAGATGAGAAAGAAACAATTGATGGATCACGCGGGGGACAATACAATGGATTTAGAATACATAGTGTTAGACTTCCAGGCGTATTTGCACAACAAGAAGTTATATTTGGAGGGCATGGGCAGTCTTTAAAAATTCGCCATGATTCTTATGATCGAGAAGGGTACATGCCAGGCGTTAATTTAGCTATACAAAAAGTGATTGATCTTAATGGAATTGTATATGGGTTTGAACATTTTGTAGACTAATAGAGGTTTTCAGAGGGGAGTTAAAAAGTACAAATGAAAATCGCTTTTATTGCACACGATAGAAAAAAAGAAGAAATTGTTAATTTTGCAATTGCTTACGAAAAAACTTTCTTACTTCATGAGCTTTATTCAACAGGTACAACAGGTAAAAAAATCATGGAAAATACTGATTTGAAAATTCATCGTTTCATGTCAGGTCCTTTAGGCGGGGATCAACAAATTGGTGCCATGGTGGCTAGAAATGAGATGGATTTAATTATATTTTTACGTGACCCGTTAATGGCACAGCCCCATGAACCTGACATTATTGCATTATTAAGATTATGTGATGTTCAGGGTATTCCTCTTGCTACAAATGTTGCTACTGCAGAAATATTAGTGAAAGCACTTGAACGTGGTGATTTTGCATGGAGAGAATTAGTTCATAAATATAAGCCAGGTGATTCAGAATGAATCAATCATTAGACATACTTATATTTGGAGCCCATCCAGATGATGCTGAAATCGGCATGGGTGGAACGATTTATAAACATATATTACAAGGTTATCGAATAGGTATATGTGACTTGACATTTGCAGAAATGTCTTCTAATGGTGATGTAAAAACAAGACAACAGGAAGCCATGGCAGCAAATGAGGTACTAAAGTTAACTGCTCGAACCAATTTAGGCTTGCCTGATCGAGGTTTGCAGTTGAATAAGGAGCAAATTGATAAAATTACAATTGAAATCCGGAAATATAAACCAAAAGTTGTTTTTGCACCTTATTGGATTGATCGGCACCCAGACCATATTATGTGCAGTAAAATGGTTGACGAAGCTATATTCAATGCAAAACTTAGGAATTATTTACCTGAATATGAAGCTTGGAAAGTGGAGAGAAACTATTATTATTTTATTAACGATATTCAAGAAGCTGACTTATTGGTAGATATCTCTTCTTTTTATGAGCAAAAAAAGAAAGCATTACAAGCATATCGTTCACAATTTCAGAAAATTGGTTCTGCCAACAATATAGTTGATACACCATTAAATCAAGGTTATTTGGAAAACGTAGAGGCAAGAGATCGATTATTAGGTCAAAAAAGCAATGTATCATATGCTGAAGGTTTTATTACGAAATCTCCTTATCTAGTTGAATTGTTCTAAGCGTCTTATTGAGAACTTCCACATCCAAAATGAAAACGTATAGATACACATCATGTTTATGTGGGTCATTTTAAAGGAGGAGAGGAACAATGACTAAAAAATTAAAAATAGGTATTACTTGTTATCCATCATTAGGTGGTTCAGGTATCATAGCTACTGAACTTGGAAAACTTCTGGCTGAAAAAGGTCATGAGGTACATTTTATTACGCATGGAATGCCTTTTCGTTTAGGTAAATATCATAAAAATGTTTTTTACCATGAAGTTCAGGTTACAAATTATCATGTTTTTAAATATCCTCCTTATGATTTATCACTTGCTAATAAATTAGCACAAATTGTGAAAATGAAAAATCTTGACATACTACACGTTCACTATGCATTTCCCCATGCTGTTTGTGCATATTTAGCAAAGCAAATTGTAGGAAATCAACTGAAAATAGTGACAACTTTGCATGGAACCGATATTACGATTCTGGCGCAGGATGAATCTTTAAAGGATTTGATCCGGTTGGGGATCAATGAAAGTGATGCAGTTACAGCGGTATCTAAAGATCTTATTCAAGAAACGCAAAGTTTATTTTCAATAGAAAAACCAATAGATCTAACGTACAATTTTGTAGACAAAAGAGAGTATTATCCTCGTGAGGTTTCGGAAAGTAGAAAAGATTTTGCACAACCAAATGAAAAAATACTAATTCACATATCAAATTTTCGACCTGTTAAACGAATTTTGGATGTTTTAGACATATTTTATAAGGTAAATCAAAAGATACCTTCTAAGTTATTATTTGTAGGAGAAGGGCCTGAGCTATCAAAAGTACAATGCAAAGCTGAAAAATTAGGCATTGAAGATCGCATTATTTTTTTAGGAAAACAGGATGATGTAGCACAGGTATTATCTTTAGCAGATGTGATGTTACTTCCATCTGAAAAAGAAAGTTTTGGCTTGGTAGCATTGGAAGCAATGGCTTGTGGTGTACCAACGATTGGTTCTAATGCTGGTGGAATCCCTGAGGTTGTTACTCAAGGAGAGACGGGGTATTTAGCCAATATTGGAGATACAAATCAAATGGCAGAAGATGCAATTAAGATATTATGTGATCCTGATTTATATGATCAGTTTGTAAATAATGGATTGGAGCGATCTAGGTATTATTTTTGTAATAACGTGATAACAGAAACATACGAAAAGATTTATTACCGTGTTTTAAATTTAGAGCCTGTTGGAACACATTCATAATTTGGATGATGCTTAGAAAAAGTTGATCAAAGTAAAAGTGGTGTAAGTGATGAATGATCTGATATTAATGGAACATGAAGCTTCTGAAGTGATTCGAGAATTAAAAAAACATGGTTATGAAGCCTATTATGTTGGTGGATATGTCAGAGATAAATTCTTAAAAAGAACTATCAAAGATATAGATATCACAACTTCTGCGTATCCATCCATCGTGATGGATCTTTTTTCTCATACAATACCTACAGGATTACAACATGGTACTGTTACAGTTGTTATGGAACAATTTCACTTTGAAGTGACAACCTATCGTACAGAAAATGAATATGTGGATCATCGTCGACCTAAAGAGGTTCAATTTGTTAATAAATTGATAGATGATTTAGAACGTCGAGATTTTACAATGAACGCAATGGCGATTGATATTCATGGGAAAATCATAGATCCTTTTGGTGGAAAAAAAGATTTGAACTCAAAAATACTAAGATGTGTGGGAGATCCTTTGCTTCGTTTCTCTGAGGATGCCCTAAGGATGATGAGAGCCATTCGTTTTGCTGCTGAATATGATCTTCAGGTTGAACAAAACACATGGAATGCAATTTTATTGCATAGAGAGGCAATTAAACATATTGCGATGGAAAGAATATATGCTGAGTTGGATAGAGTAATGGAAGGATCAAACACTAAAAAAGGGATTCAGCTTTTGATTGATAGTGAATTGATGAATAATACAAAAGAAAACTTGCACATTCAAAAATCGAATTGGTCAGCCTTTTCAGGTCATAATGTTTTAAATTCATTTCAGTCTATTCATGAAGGGACTATAAAATGGATTTTGTTACTCTTGATGTTAAAGATAGAAACAAACCAAATAAAACCGTTATTAAAAAAACTCAAATTTCCAAATCAAAAGATAATGAAAATTTATGCTGTGAAACAGGTAATAAATTGGTTAAATGAACAAACTTATTCTGAAAAATCATGGAAAGAAGCTGTCATTATTTACGGTATGGATGCGTTGAAGGATTTGCGCACCTTACTAAATGCTCTTGATCATAGTTATTTATCATGGTTGTTATTGAAAATGAATGAAGAAGAGTTAGAAATCATACAACAAAAAGGAATGGATTGGATTGAGGAAATTCCGATTAAACATTTACGAGAACTTGAGATTTCTGGAAATGATATAGTGAATTTAAAACAAAAATCTGGTCCGTGGATTCGTATCGTCTTAAATCAACTACTCACTGAGGTTGCTTTAAACGAACTTGAAAATAAACAAAAGGATTTAATAAATAGAGCTGCACAAATTGTAAGAGGAATGAATGAATATGAATGAACAAATCATCCGGATCTTTTTAGATCATCCGAATCAATATATCTCAGGTGAAAAACTAAGCGAAGAATTAAATTGTAGCCGAACCGCAATTTGGAAACATATACAAGCTTTAAAGAAAAAGGGTTATATATTTGAATCAACACCTCGCTTAGGTTATAGAATTTTAAAAACACCTCCTGACCCCTTAAATGTAAATAGGCTTAGTTCAGAGTTAAATACTCAATGTATGGGATTGAATATTAAATACGTGCAAGAAGTTGGATCCACTCAAACGATGGCAGCTGAAATGGTGAAAATGGGTGCAAAGGAAGGTACGGTTATTATTGCAGAACAACAAACTGACGGACGAGGCAGATTAGGACGAAAATGGTTTTCTCCACCTGGTACAGGCATTTGGATGAGCATGATTTTAAAGCCACAAATCCCGCTCCAATTTATTCATCAATTAACACTCCTAATTTCAGTTGCAGTTTGTCGTGTTATTAAAAGGTTTTTAGAGTTAGATGCAGAGGTTGGAATCAAATGGCCTAATGATATTTACATAAACGGTAAAAAAGTATGTGGAATTTTACTTGAATCTAGTGCAGAAGATGAACGAGTAAAGCATGTCATAGCTGGGATTGGAATTAGTGTAAACTTACAACAGAATGACATTCCTGAAGAATTAAAAGAAAAGATGACGTCTTTAAGTATTGAGGCAGGTATTGAATGTGATAGAGAACAGCTTCTTATATCTTTATTTAAAGAAATGGAAGAGCTATATTTGTTATATTTAAGTGAAGGTTTTGCACCAATTCGTATCCTATGGGAGGCTTTATCGATTTGTTTGCATTGTCCCATCCAAGTTCATACACATCAAGGTATTGTGAAAGGGAAAGCCTATGGAATGGATGAGATGGGAGCGTTAATGATTATAGATGAAGAAGGAAATGAACATAAAATATACTCTGGCGATGTCAGTTTAAGTTTGGTATAATAGATTTACAATGAGGCGATATCTGTTGAGAATTGCACTCCTTAGTATACTTACAATAAAATAACTTTTGCAGTGTTGGATTCTGCTCTGAGCCAAATCTGGACCGAGACAGAAGGATCATCGCATAAACAAATAGATTATACTTATACTTTTTAAATAAAGTATTTGTACTATTATATATGCCTATGAAAACCTTTTAGTCTTTGACTAAGAGGTTTTTATTTACTTAAAGCAAAAGAATTGTTTATTGTTTTATCGGGGTCCCCGGATAATAATATGATTTAACAACTATGAATTTTGCTTCTTATTTTTTGGGGTAAGAGTATCTCATTGTAATAATTTAAATGAGGTGTTAAGTGTGGAATATCGGAAAATATTAAGCACAACTGCAATGAAAAAGATGAAAAATGAAAAGGAACCAATCGCTATGGTAACTGCTTATGACTATCCTTCTGCTAAACTTGCAGAAGAAGCAGAAGCGGATATCATTTTTGTTGGAGATTCATTAGGCATGGTGGTTTTAGGGTATGACTCCACAATTCCTGTTACTATGGCTGATATGATCCATCACACGAAAGCGGTTGCACGTGCTGCCAAAAACAGCTTTGTTTTAACGGATATGCCCTTTTTAAGTTATCATGGAAGTATTGAACATACATTAAAAAATGCTGCAAGGATTATGCAAGAGGGGTTTGCAAAAGCTGTAAAAATGGAAGGTGGAATTGAAATAAGTGATTCCATGTCTTCTTGTGTGAAAGCGGGAATACCGGTCATGGGACACATAGGTTTAACACCACAAGCTGTAAATCAATTAGGTGGTTATAAAGTTCAAGGAAGACAACCTGAACAAGCAAAGAAATTAATTGAAGACGCCAAGGCTTTAGAACAAGCTGGTGCTTTTGCAATTGTCTTAGAAATGGTTCCAGAAGAACTCGCTTCATATATTACAGAAACGATTTCCATCCCCACAATTGGCATTGGAGCAGGGAGAGGTTGTGACGGTCAAGTTTTAGTCTTTCATGATTTATTACAATACGCTTCACCAGTACAGCCTAAATTTGTAAAGGCATATGCAAATGTTGGTTCTGAAATAAAAAATGGAATTAGGAAATTTGTTCAAGAAACGAAAAACCATACATTCCCAAGTGAAAATCATGTTTTTCATATGGATTCTGATGTGTTAAAGGATATCCTAGATATATAATTAATACAGCTGACTGAAAGCAGGTGGTTAGTATAATGGAAGTATTGAGTACAATTTTGCAATTAAAACAATTTATATATCATAAAAAAGAACAAAAACAAACCATTGGTTTTGTTCCAACAATGGGATATCTTCATAAAGGTCACGAGAGTTTAATGCAAAAGGCAAAATTAGAATGTGACATTGTTATTTTAAGTATTTTTGTAAATCCTTTGCAATTTGGACCAAATGAGGATTATGAAGTTTATCCAAGAGACATAGATAGAGATTTACAAATTGCCAAAGAGATGAATGTTGATGTAGTTTTTTCACCATCAGTTGAAGAAATGTATCCATCTGAAGTGTATACAAAAGTTTCAGTTTCAAATCTAACTTCACGTTTATGTGGTGCTTCAAGACCTGGGCATTTTGATGGAGTATCTACTGTTGTAATGAAACTGTTTAATATTGTTGAACCTGATAAAGCATTTTTTGGACAAAAAGATGCACAGCAGGTTGCGGTTATTAAACAGATGGTATCTGACTTAAATATGAATGTCGAAATTGTAGCTTGTCCAATCATTCGTGAAGAAGATGGCTTAGCTCTTAGTTCAAGAAACGTTTATTTAAATAATAATGAAAGAGAACAAGCCATAAAATTATTTGAAGCATTAGAACATTCTGAACGTTGGATTGATGAGAACGTAACCATTGAGGAGCTGAAAAGACAATTATATGATCATATTGCATCTGCTCCTTTGGCAAAAATTGAATATATAGAAATATTGTCTTATCCTGATTTGCAATCATTAGAGGGAAATGTCACTCAACTTTTAGTAAACAAAGAAATTATTATTGCATTAGCAGTCAAGTTTGGAAAAACAAGACTTATTGACAATCGAATTTATACGGGTAATACAATTAATGTTAAAAGAGAACCTGATTTAGGAGGAATTGTATATGTATAGAACAATGATGAAATCTAAATTGCATCGAGCAACAGTTACGGAAGCAAATTTAAACTATGTGGGCAGTATTACGATTGCTGAAGATTTAATGGAGGCAGTCGATTTGTTGCCAAATGAAAAGGTGCAGGTTGTGAATAATAATAATGGCGCTCGATTAGAGACATATGTCATAAAAGGAGAGCGTGGTTCAGGGGTTATTTGCTTAAATGGAGCGGCGGCAAGATTAGTTCAACCGAGAGATACAGTCATCGTGATTGCTTATGCAATGATGACTGAAGAAGAGGCTAGAACTTTCCAACCTAAAGTTGCAATAATGGGGCAGGATAATAAGATCGAGGAGCTCATGGCTGAAGAAATTCATGCTACTATCGTATAGACGATGTGTTCACAAATAAGAACAAATCACTTCTATAGAGTTGAAGATAATGTTCCTCGACTAAAATCCAACACGTCCATGTGTTGAACGTCGACACCAGCTTATCCATAAGCTGGCAGATCACTGAAGGTAGGGATGTACCCATGTTCAGGGAATTGTTTGATTCAATGAATCAAGTTTTAGACGAAATCATGATTGAATACTCAACAGCAACAGATGATAAAAAAAGGGAATTAAATGAACAGGTTAAGGCTTTAAAAGAAATTAGCAATACATTTATTGAAGAATGGTTACAATTTGAAGAGAAAATGGATAATTTTAATGAGGTACATTTAGATCTTCCAAAACCTTCCTTATCCATAACACCTAAAAAAGAAAGTTCATTTATACAAGAGATTAACAGCGATTATTTTCAAAAAGGACTCGGTTATTTTAAGCTTTTGATGTATCATCAGGCCGTAGAATATTTTAATAAGACAGTTATTGAAAATCCAGAATTTTTATTAACTAGAGTTTTTTTAGCATTATCTTATTTAGAAATTGGAGAAAAAAATGAAGCATACAATCATTTTCAATTTTTAACCTCTGTTTCTGAAAATGATAAAATCAATGCCATTTCATACAATGCAATGGGATGTATTCAAATGTTTCGTAAAAATGTGGAAAAAGCAGAAGAATATTTTAATATGGCTAAAAAAATTGATCCTGCTCTAAGTTTTTATTCCCTTTCTTAGATGTTTTCTGATATCCTTTAAAGGAGTGCTTGGTTTTAGAAAGGTAGTTCAAAAAGTCCCCTTTTGATCACGAAGTATCTCGAGGAGGTCTTCTCGACGTCGAATCTGACATTCACCTTTGAAGTCCGGTGCTCATGTAGAAAACGAAAACACCCTACACTTGCTATACCCCAAAAAGTGAAGATCGGCTTTTGAAGAGTAATCCTAATACTTTTCGGGGACCCCGAGGAATACTGGCTTCTACAGGTTCATGTCACCTTCTCGGTGCTGAAAACTGAACTTTTTGAACAGGTTTTAGAAGGGAAGGAAACATAAAAGATGAAATTTGCAGTCTTAGATTTTGAAACAACAGGAAATCAATCAGAAGATCGTATTATTCAAGTTGGACTTGTTATTATAGAAAATAAAATGATTACTGATACTTATACATCGTTTGTAAATCCTGAAAGAGAAATACCTGCATTTATAACTGAATTAACAGGAATTTCTAATGATATGGTGGAAAGTGCCCCTTTAATTAAAGAAGTAGTAGCACAATTTCAACCTATGTTGAACGATAGCATATTGGTTGCTCACCATTGCGCTTTTGATTACGGATTATTACAAAAAGCTTTGAATGAAGCAGGATATCCAGCTTTTAATGGGAAAGTTATAGATACCATAGATTTACTTCGCTTATTGTATCCAGATATGACAAGCTTGCAATTGTCTATGGTATCTGATTCATTGGGAATTAATCATGAGAGGCCTCATCAAGCAGATAGTGATGCATACGCTACAGCAAATATTTTATTACAAAGCATTGAGCGTTTTTCTAATTTGCCTTTGTTAACTGTGCAAAGAATTGCTCAAATTTTTGAACCAGTAACTGATGATTTGGCTTGGTTTATTCATGAATTAAAAATACAGGTGGAACTTGAAACAAGTTTAGATACAAACACTCATAAATACTTTAGGCAATTTGCTTTAAACGTGAATGATTGGGCCGATGATTCTTCTGATTCAAATTTGAACCAGTCTGAACCCTCTAATTTAAACCCATCCTTTGAACATTTCATAGATGAAATAAAGCATTCATTAAATGAGCAGTTTGAATCCTATAAAGAACGTCCTGCTCAAGAACAAATGATACATGAGATATATGAATCATTTGAAAATGACCAACATTTAATGATTGAAGCAAGTACAGGAACAGGAAAATCTTTAGGTTATTTAATTCCTTCACTTTATTATGGTTTGCTTAATCATGAAACCATTTTAGTAAGTACAAATACTATTAATTTACAAGCCCAATTAATGGATCGTGATATTCCATTATTGCATAAGATTTTTCCTGCTCCATTTCGTGCAGCTGTATTAAAGGGTAGGAATCATTATCTTTGTTTAAGAAAATTTGAAACCAAAATTAATTTAAAGGATATTGCAGATACACGTGAAGATCGTATTACGGCTGCGCAAATGATAGTATGGTTAAGTGAAACAAATCACGGAGACGATGAGGAGGTATCATTTGGAAGTAAAGGAAAAGAATTTTGGATGGATGTAGCAAGTGATGCTGATTCTTGCTTGAATCGAGCATGTCCGTGGTTCAAAAAATGTTTTTATCATCGAGCTAAATACCAAGCAAACCAAGCGGATGTAGTCATTACGAATCATTCTATGATCATGACAGATGTTATTGCAGAAAATCGTTTATTGCCTTCTTATAGTCATCTTGTCATTGATGAGGCTCATCACTTTGAACAGGTCGCTAGTCATCATTTAGGTCGTAACCTTACTTATTTTTCATTGATTAGAATATTTACTTGGCTTTTTAAAGATAGTAAAAATGGTTTATTGCCTCAGCTTCGTTTTCAAATTGAGCATATGGAAGAAATAGATAGTCATTTATTTATAGGAAAAATAGATAAAACCTATGAAAAACTAATTCAGATTAAAGAAGAATGGGACATCTTATCTGGTTTGTTTTATGATATCATCATGAATAAACGAAATTCCTCTTCTATGGAAGCTGGTCAAATCGTTCTTCGTATAAAAGTAGATCAACAGCCTGAAACTTGGGGTTCCATTGAAACTACTGAACAAAACATTTACCTGGAAATAAATGAAGTTTTGAAAACATGCAATGAACTGCTAACTATTTTAAAAGAATATCAAGATGAATATGATTTTCAAAGTTTAGCAACGGATCTTTCAGGTATAATGAAAGAGTTATTCCAGTTTAGGGATGATCTTAGATTATTTGTACAGATGAATGACCATAATGAAGTTTATTGGATAGAAGCTAATGCTCACTTTAAACAAAAATCTATCCAATTAAAACGTGTACCTATAGATGTGAGTGAAATATTAAAACAAAACTTTTTTGAAGTAAAAAATAGTATAATAATGACATCAGCGACAATGTCTGTTAATGAATCTTTTCAATATTCATTGGAACAGATCGGCTTAGAAGATGATTTGAAAAATGAAAGATTACGTGCTGTTCAGCTCCCTACCGCTTTTAATTATCGAGAGCAATCTTTGGTGTGTATACCAAGAGACTTTCCAACTATTCGAGGAGCTGAGGGGGATGAACATTTTATACAAAGCTTAACAAATTCTTTAATTGAAGTAGCTATACAAACGCAAGGCAGAATGCTTATACTATTCACATCTTACCGAATGCTTAAACAGGTATATGAGAAATTGAAAGAGGTTTTAAAACCGCAAGGATTTCAAATTATAGGGCAAGGTGTAGATTCAGGAAACAGAAGTAAATTAACTCGCATGTTCCAGAATAGTGATAAAAGTATATTACTAGGTGCAAGCAGTTTTTGGGAAGGTGTAGATATTCCAGGTAATGCACTTAGCTGCTTGGCCATTGTTAGATTACCATTTCAGCCTCCTAATGATCCTATAGTTGAGGCGAAATGCGATTATTTGAAGGAAAAGAAGCAAAATCCATTTATGAAGTATTCTGTTCCTCAAGCTGTAATAAGGTTTAAACAGGGATTTGGAAGACTCATTCGCACTGAAAAAGATAAAGGTGTCGTCATCATCTATGATACCCGAGTCATTCATACACAATATGGTAAACATTTTCTTTATTCACTTCCAAAACCTAAAATCGAACATATGAAGTCAGAGCAAATGGTACCGCGAATCCAAGAATGGTTCTTGGATTGATGAAGTAGGGAAAGAGGTTGTATGAAATGAAAAAAATTTCTGAAGCAGTTGTGAGAAGGCTCCCAATTTATTTAAGGTTTTTAAATGAATTACATGTAAGAAATATTCAAACTGTGTCATCCAGAGATTTTGGAGAGAAGTTAGGTATGAATCCTGCTCAAATCCGTAAGGATCTTAATTACTTTGGAGAATTTGGAAAAAAAGGAATTGGTTATGATGTACTTTATCTTATTGAAAAAATTCAACAAATATTGAAGTTAGATCAAACAAATCATGTTGCACTAGTTGGTGCAGGTAATTTAGGCCATGCCCTATGTAATTATAATATTTATTTAAAAAGCAATATGAAAATTACGGCTGTATTTGATGATTCCCCTGAAAAAGTAGGGAGCAAAATAAACAATTTAAACGTTCAACCGATGAATGAACTTACAGAAACCGTACAATCTCAAAAGATCAGAATAGGCATCATTACTGTTCCAGCCAGTGAAGCACAAAATGTAGCAGATGCTTTTGTGAAAGCTGGAGTTGAGGCTATTTTAAACTTTGCACCCAAAATTATAAAGGTTCCTACAGAAATTAAAGTACATCATGCTGACTTTACAACTGAACTTCATAGTTTAGCGTATTATTTAGATTAGAGTTGATGATAACTTTGAAAAATAAGATTCAATCCAATCTGAGGTGATGAAGTAATTTATGTCTGAAAGAACGAATAATACATTATTAAAAGTAATTGGAAAGGTTTTATTAAGTTTATTATTGGCATTATTCATAACATTTATATTATCAATCATATCCACACTTCTATATGTTTTAATATCAAACGATCCTGTTGCTCTTGAGACTATTGCGGGTTCTGTTAATTTGAACGATCCAGTGATTGTTTTAGTATTGTACATACCACAAGCTCTGGGTTTTATATCCGCGGTTATTTTAATGTATATTATATTTGAAAAAAAGCAAAAATGGTCCTTAGGATGGAAGCAAAGTGATTGGGGAAAGCAGGCGTTTATCGGTTCAATTATTGGAATGATATTAATGACGATTTCATTTTTAATCATATGGATATTAGGTGGAATAACCATTGATAACATAAACATTAATTCAGACTTATGGACTCAGTTAACTTTAGCCTTTCTAATATTTATCATAACTGCTGTAAATGAAGAATTGTTTTGCAGAGGTTATTTGCATGGGTTGTTTAAATTTCATTATGGAATATGGCCAGCAATATTAGTTTCAAGTTTCATTTTTGCAGGACTACATATGTTTAATTCAGCCGTATTGGATTCTCCAATTCCTTTGATCAATATATTTCTAGCTGGGGTATTACTTGCTGTTAGTAGAGAAGTTAGTGGAGGGCTTTGGATGCCCATTGGGATACATTTGACATGGAATTATTTTCAGGGAAATATTTATGGCTTTGAAGTTTCAGGAAATGAAGTGAATTCATTAATTGAAAACCATACTCAAGGTAAAGAATTTATAAATGGTGGATTATTTGGTGCTGAAGGCAGTATTGTGGCCACCTTTGTTCTTCTTGTTGCCATTTTTTCTTTTATTAAAATGAATCAAAAGCAACATTCAAATTTGACTTTATCGTTACGTAAACGTTTATAATGATAAGCATAAGATGTTCAAACAAAGTGGAAATGAAAAAAATTAAAAAAAAAACCAAATGAATAATTGAATTGAAAAGAGGAATCAAGCATGAAATTACTCATTAAAAACGGCACATTTATTACAATGAATGGACATGAAACGATAAAAGATGGTTATATGGTTGTTGAAAACGAACATATTCAGTATATAGGGAAAGAAAAACCAGAAGGTCAAAACGACTATGACCAGATGATAGACGGATCTAATCGTATCTATATGCCTGGATTAGTAAATACCCACAATCATGCAGCCATGTCATTACTTCGTGGGTATGCAGATGACATGGCGCTTCAGGTGTGGTTAGAGGATAATATGTGGCCTATGGAAGCAAAATTTAAAAGTGAAGAGGTAAGATCGGGAACACTTTTATCGATATTAGAAATGATCAAAGGTGGGACCACATGTTTCGTAGATATGTATGATCATATGGATGTTGTAGCTCAAGCTGTAGAATCCTCAGGTATAAGAGCTTGTTTAACGAGAGGTATGATCGGTTTTGGTGGAAAGGAAGTACAAGATGCTAAGCTAAAGGAAGCAAAATCATTTGCAAAGAATTGGCATGGAAAAGCAAATGGAAGAATTACAACGATGATGAGTCCTCATGCACCTTACACTTGCACTCCAGACTTTATAGATAAAATTGTTCAGGCCGCTTCAGAACTTCAACTGCCGATTCATACTCATATGTCGGAAACTCGCCATGAAGTTATGGAAAATGAAAAGCAGTATGGTCTAAGACCTGTAGCACATTTGCAAAAATTGGGTGTTTTTGATCAACCTTGTCTTGTGGCTCATGCAGTACATTTAACAGATGAAGAAATTGATATATTGAAGGAACATTCCGTGCACGTTTCACATAATCCAGGGAGTAATTTGAAATTGGCTAGCGGAATTGCCAGGTTGCCTGAACTAATGAAAGAAGGCATACTTGTTTCTTTAGGTACAGATAGTGCGGCAAGTAATAATAATTTAGATATGTTTGAGGAAGTAAGGTTAGCTGCATTAATCCATAAAGGGAACACTTATGACCCAACAGCAATCCCTGCAGTAGATGCGTTACGTTTAGGTACAATTGATGGTGCAAGATCGATATGGTTAAACGATGTTGGGTTGTTAAAAGCAGGTATGAAAGCAGATTTTATCGCTCTTAATAGCAACCAAGCTCATTTATTGCCTAAATCAAACCTTATATCACATGTCGTATATTCAGCAGCTGCAAGTGATGTTGAAGATGTATGGGTGAATGGAAATCAGCTTGTTAAAAACAAAGAACTTCTTACTTTAGATGAGGAAAGAATTAAATATGAATTTAATGCTTGTTTTGAAAGGTTGACAACATAACTTATGGTTCGAGAATATGAACGGAACTTAAAAAAACAAAAGATCATCAAATATAGTGTGCTCATTTTTTTACTTCTTATGATTATATTTTTATTTTTACGGTGGTATTATTTAACGATTCAAAGTCCACACCGTATGGAACTGAAAGAAGCATTAAAAAAAGCATATGCTGAGACAAATCTTATTGAAGTTAAGGATACGGATACTTTTATTGGAGATGAAGTTTACACGATTATATATGGTATCAATGAAGAAGATGAGGATATTATCATTTGGTTAAGCGAAAATAATATCCATACTGAACTGGTTACGGATGGCATTTCAAAGAAAAAAGTAAAAGAGCTTATAATAAACAATAAACCAGATATTGAACTGCTGCGTGTCACTCCAGCAAAATGGACAGATGAATGGGCTTGGGAAGTATTTTATAAACGTAACGAAGAAAAAGGAACAAGGCATTATTATGATTTTTATCGATTTGAAGATGGGGAATGGTTAGAAACGTATACAATGAGTGTAATGAGATAAAGGACGTTCGAGATCAATCGGACGTCCTTTTATCTATTTTCCACAGATTACATTCGAAGTAATGCATATAAATGTGATATACTTATTGTACATACTAAAGTGATATACTTACAGAGGAGGCGTATAATATGAAATTTCGTCCTATACCCATTTTAGTTAGTTTAGTGATCTCTTTTTCTGTTTTATTTGGCGGATGGTCTTTATACAATAGTTACGCCTTAACAAATCCTATGACAGATATTGTTTCAAATATAGATGGTGTGAATGATGTAAATGCAACTTTTGATCCAGATCAGGTAACCATTGAATTATCAATAGATCCAAACATTAGTTTGAGAGATGTCATTCAACAAATTGAAGTAGACGGTGAGTCTGTTATTAATAACCGTGAAGTGAAATATCATATACAGGATGATTCTAATGACAAGATCGATCAATGGTGGTCATCTTCTTTATTTGATGTTGCTCAAGCAATGGAAAATCAACAATATGGAGATATTCCTCTAGAACTTGAACAGCGTAAACAAGAACTAGAAGGTTTAGAAGTGAAAACGGAGATGGACGATCATCATGTTTATGTACAATTAAAATTTGATGAACATTATAAAGTCATCATTTTGCCACGAACGCCTGCGGAATTGGAGGTTTGGTAATGATGAATAAATATGGAAAAGAAATCGCATTGGGCTTTCTTCTCGCCCTCATTTTCTTTTTATTGTATATTGGTATAAATGTGACACCTATAGTTGTAATATTAGCTTTAGGTTTTGCAGTGTTCTATTTTACTAAAGTAAAAGGAACTGTTGGTATCCAAGGGGATAGGAAACGTACTGGTGCTAAAATTTCACATTTAACTTTTGAAGATATAGGTGGACAAGACAGTGCGAAAAATGAATTGAAAGAAGCACTAGATTTTTTAATTCACAAAGATGAAATAGAAAAGTTAGGGATTCGTCCTTTGAAAGGGATTTTGTTAACAGGACCTCCTGGAACTGGTAAAACTTTACTAGCCAAAGCAGCTGCTCACTATACAAATTCAATATTTGTTTCAGCATCTGGAAGTGAATTTGTTGAGAAATATGTGGGAGTAGGGGCTAGTCGTATACGTGAAATGTTTAAAGAAGCAAAAATGAAAGCGAGCAAGGAAAAAAAGGAAAGTGCTGTTATATTTATTGATGAAATTGATGTCATTGGAGGTAAACGTGATGGTGGACAACATCGCGAATATGATCAAACTTTAAATCAGTTGTTAACTGAAATGGATGGAATTCATACAGCGGATACACCTCGTATTCTTATGATGGCAGCAACCAACCGCAAGGAAATGCTGGATAGTGCTTTACTTCGCCCAGGACGTTTTGATCGTCAGATTCAAGTTGATCTTCCTGATAAAAAAGGCAGATTCCATATTCTTAATATTCATGCAAAGAATAAACCTATTCATAAAGAGGTAGATTTAAACAAAGTTGCAGCTGAATCCTATGGGTTTTCTGGTGCACAGTTAGAGAGCGTGATGAATGAAGCTGCTATCTATGCCATGAGAAATAAAGAAGAAGATATTCATCATAAACATCTTTCATTAGCAATAGATAAGGTGATGATGGGTGAAAAAACGGATAAAGAATCTACAAAAGAAGAAAGAGAAAGAGTTGCTCTACACGAATTAGGACATGCTATTATGGCTGAATTAGTTCGACCTGGCTCAGTTTCACAAGTATCGTTAACTCCTAGAGGCCAAGCATTAGGGTTTGTGCGTCATAATCCTCAAAAAGATCAGTATTTGTATACGAAGACCTATTTAGAACAACAAATTCAAATTGCTTTAGGTGGATCGGTAGCTGAACAAATGTTTTATGGAGGTAGAAGTACAGGATCAAGAAACGATTTTGAACAAGCTTTAAACCTAACCGAAAATATGATTTATTCAGGTTTAACGGAACTAGGTATTGTGAACAAAGATATGGTTACAAAAGAGGATTTATTAAAAACAAGTACAGGCATTTTAGATGACTTAACTAAAAAAACACGTGAGGATTTAGACCATTATAAACCTGTATTTGAACAGTCTTTACAAATATTAATTGATGAAGAAGTTTTAAATGGCGACGAGTTTAGAGAATTAATGCAAAATAATTAGATCCATAGTCTTAAACTACACACTTATATGAACTCAAATAGGACCATCCTCATGATTATTATTACTCATTTAGGATGGTTTTATTGTTGTTCTTGAATTTTTGAAACAAATTTACTATTTACGAGCCTCATTAAATTTTGTAAGATTTATACATATAGTGATGTATGAGGTGATGAAGATGGAGACACCACAAGAATTAATAGATGAATTTATTGACGCATCAGTTAGATACGGAGAAGCATTGGAAGATGGAGATTTTAATCAAACGATCATAGAGAGAGCAACTATTTATAAAATTCGGGAATTTGTTAATGGTACCGAATACATGGCTGAATTTAAAAAGCTTTTAGATCACTCAAATGATTATGTTAGATATAAAACTGCATTTTGTATAATGCCATTTGAGCCTGATAAAGCTAGGGAGATTATAAAAGAACTATCACAAAAAAGCGGTTTTTGGGATGTAGGTCGAAAGTAACAAAAAACCATTATTTAGGTGAACTGCACCTTAATAATGGTTTTTTTGGTGCATGCATTTTTAATAAATCTGAAAAAAGCTTCATATCATTAGATAATATTTATATCATTAGTAGAGAGAAAGGTTTCATAAATTTGATTTATTAATAAAATAAGTGCCTTATATTGAAAATTTGAAAAGGAGTGAAATAAGATTGCAAAAGAAAAAGAAATTAGTAGTTTTGTTTTTATCATCGATATTATTAGTGAGTAATTTTATGTCAAATGTTAACGCGGAGACTATGACTAAAACAACGATCATTGAAACGATCGCACCAACAATACAAGCCAATAATATGACTTCAATTACAAATATCTCAAGCAATAATCAAGATGCTAGAGAGGAACTTGTGAGTAAATTAAGAGAATTATTTCCAAACAAATTTGATTTCATTCATGATGAAGATTTTGAGTTGGAAACTTTATTTGATGAAGGAGGGTATAGGATATCGTTTTATAAAAGGTTTAGTGAAGATAAAAGTATATATGGAAATTTTCAATTTGATGAATCCGAGCAACTAATAAGTTATTATTATGATGCTGAAGATTCGGGATTAAATCAAGGTGCTCTTTTTCCACCGAAGGTAGAACGTGAAGAAGCAAAAGAGATTGCTAGAGAATTTTTAAATTCTATTCAATTAATGAATGTTGAATTAAAAAATGATCCTTATCAATTTAGGAGAACGTCACCTTTAACTGAACCAATAGAATATCATTTTTCAATTATAGTTAAAAAAAATGGAGTTCAAATTCAAGATCAACAGGGAAGTATTACTGTACAAAGTAATGGTGAAATTACAAGGTACTATAATAGAAACAGTACAGGTAGTGATAGTGATACATTTGAAGATATAAATAACATTTTATCTTTAGAAACGATAAAAGAGCAAGTTAAAAACATGATCAATCTTGAATTGGTTTATTTAATAGATTGGGATTATCGAAATGATGAAATCCAAACACATTTAGCCTATAGTTTAAATCCTAATTTTGATAAAATATATGCTCAAGATGGTTCCTACATATTGAATGGTGAGTTAACAAATGACCTTAAGCTAAATCGAAATTACAAATTCATCAGTGACTCCTCTTCACAAAATACTAACTTTTCGAAAGAAGAAGCTGAAAAATTGGCTATAGAATTGTTAGCACCTGCAGACGAGGCTGTTGATCTTGTAATTAAAAGTGTGAACGAAGGGGAACGTTCAGGTCTCTCAACTTATGAAGTGAATTATATGTATAATTTTGGAAACTCGGGCACAGGGTCTAGTGTGAGTTTTGATAAAGAAACTGGGGATGTATTAAGTTTTCATAAAATTGATTATAGAAATCAAAGTTCCTCTACTGAACAAAATGTTGTGATCACTGTTGATGAAGCTTCGGGTAAAGCTATAGAATATTTAAAAAAATATGCACCTGCTAAAACTCATGAATTAGTTTATTATGAAGATGGAATTAATTTGAATCAAACGTATTTGAGGTATGGAGAGGGAACAGAATATGTTTTTCATTTTCCACAATATAAAGAGGGTATTAGAGTTGAAGGAAATGGAGCAGATGTTTCTGTAAGTAAAAAAGATGGAACTTTAATGAGAATAAATGTAAATGATTATCAGCCTATTCAGTGGCCAAATCCAGGGGATGCAATATCTCAAGAAAAAGTGATATCTGACTTTATAAATAATCTGACATTAGAATTAATTTATGATGTGAGTCCTGATTATAAATTGGGAGGAGAAAAAAAATACCTTCCTTATTATAGTATCAGTTTTGCTCCAGAGGTTTATAGTTTTTATGATGCTATTCAAGGAAAATGGCTTCCTAGAAGTTACGCATCGGATCAATTATCGACAGATGTTGAAGTTGAGTACTCGTGGGCAAAAAAAGAAATCGATCATCTGATAATGAAGGGAATTATTTCTGTTGATGAAAATGAAACGGTTGATCCTGGTAAATCAATAACTGTTGGCGATGGATTAAATATACTCATAAAGTCAATTAATGATCCTTATGACATTGAAGGTGCTGAGAGGGTTCCACCAACATTCTCGAATATTAATTCAGAGCATGGTGATTTTCATATAATAGAAAGAGCAGTATTTCAAGAAATTATTAATGTGGAAGCAGGTACCTTTGTTACAGATGAAACTTTGACTCGAGAAAAATTAGCCTATTGGTATGTACGTGTGTTAGGTTTGCAAAAAATGGCTGAGCAAAAAGATCTATATCTTATCGATTTTGCAGATAGGGGACAAATTACAAATGAGTATCAAGGGCATGTTGCAATAGCAAACGCTTTAGGTTTGTTAACAGAAAATCAAAATCGTCAATTCCGACCACAGGAATCAGTATCAATGGCAGAGGTTTCTGTTTCGGTGATTCGTTTAGCGAATATGATGGGTGATTTTGAGTGATGTAAAAAATTAAATATTAGATTATGTTGACGGTGACTATACTGATAAAGAACTTGTTCAATCTGTTTTAAATGAGAACGGTGATGATGTACGTATATATGCTGCATTTCATGAAATTGCACAATTATTTGTTGAAGACCAGCTACTCGAAAATACTGGTGAAGTCTGGATTAATTTAGGATAAAGAGGGATTATTAATTATGAGAGACATTAGAATTGATTGGGTTAGAATAATTTTACTTAGTATTTATAATTTTATATTATTTAGCATGTTTTTTCATATTGTTATAGATAGTATAGCTTTTCAAGTAATATGGAATGAAGGTAATATTCCTGATTTAAATACTTATCTAAAGATATCTTTTAATATCAAAATACTTGCTTATTTTATTTCAGCTATTGTTACTATATTATTTTATATTGTATGGTTTAAAAGAAAAAAAATGAAGTGGTATAAACTCATACATTGGATAGTGTTAGTAATTGTAGTATTGGATTTTATTTTTTATTTGATTTAAATGTTATGATCTTTGGAATGATAAATGCAAGTGTTTTTATAACGAAAGAAAGGGAATTACCTCAAGGCTACAAGGTTATGAAACTTGATGATTTTATGATGGTAATAGTATAGTCCGTCATAAAGATTTTGACAAAGGTAAAAATCCACTTGTACCCATTCATTATGATTATAATGAGATAAGTAAAGAAGGTTTGATACTTAGTTTTGATAGATGGAGATTTTGATTTTAGTGATTCGAATACCCGAGATATCGTATTCGAAACTACTTTATATAATAATCCCTACTGTACACTCTGTAGATGACTTAATTAAATTCCTCAAAAAATGGGAAAGCTATTAAACAAACATTTATAAATCATCTACAGGAGTGTGAAATATGAATAAAATGAAACTGAGTTTTTATGTTTTGAATATGGTTTTAATCTTGATTTTAATTAGTTGTACAAACAACAACAATAATAACAACATTAAAGAAGAACTAACTTTAGATGATGTGACTACCACCCTTACTGAAGAGGGAATTGATCTTAAAGAAGCGGAGCGAAATCCCAGAAGTATCTTTCAATTAGAATTAAATGGTGTTACTCCGAATGCCTATGCAATTGGGGACAATGAATTATCCATTTATATTTTTGAAAATGAGGCAGAACGCAATAAAGGAATGGATGAGTTTAAAGAGAAGTTAGGTTCAGCAGAGATTGATGTAGATAAATATACGCATGAAATCAATAATGTCACTATTTTTTATTTGTATCAGGGTGAAGACATAGATGAGAAGATGGAAAATGCAATAAACAAATTATCTAGTTAAAAAGTTTTTATTTAAAAGCCTACTCTCTGTTGATGAATAAGGAGTAGGCTTTTAAAATTAAATGTAAAGTTTTAACGTTCATGATGAAGAAACCCTCCCAAATTTTCCCTTACATTGCTATTTGTTAAACAAAAGTTTATAATATAAACAAAAGTATATTAAGCGTTATTTAACATTAAATTTTATTGCTGAGGGTGGTGAAATCATGAATGAAAAAGAGCAGCGCATCCTTTATCTAATTCAAGAAAACCCCTTTATCACTCAAAACGAGCTGGCAGAAAAGTTGGAATTATCAAGACCTGCTATAGCAAACTATATTTCCACTCTTACCAAAAAAGGAAAACTTGTTGGACGAGCATACATTTTACCTAAGGAAAAACATATTACTTGTATAGGTGGGGCAAATGTAGATCGAAAAGCTCAGGTAATAGGTTCAGCTCAATATGGAACATCAAATCCAGTCACTTCTTTTAAATCAACTGGGGGAGTTGCACGAAACATTGCAGAAAACCTAGGTAGATTAGAGAATTCTGTTTCTCTTTTAACACTTGTAGGAGATGATTCTGAAGGTGATTGGTTATTAGAAAGAAGCAAACCTTATATCGATATGAGTTTAATTTATAAAATTCCGAACAGTAATACAGGAGCTTACACAGCAGTTATTAATTCTGATGGGGAGATGGTCATAGCTTTATCTGAAATGTCTATTATCGATCAGATGGAAGTATCTCATGTGCAAAAAAGGTGGGGGCGTATTGCTGGTTCCGATTTAATATTAATAGATACAAATTTACCTTCTGATGTCATTGAATACATCATAAAACAAAGTTACAGCAAAAACATTCCAGTTTGTATTGCTTCTGTTTCATCTCCTAAGATCAATAAAATTCCTAAGGATTGTACAGGAGTGATTTGGTTGATTTTAAATCGAGATGAAGCCGAAACTTTAACAGGCATTTCTTTAACTGAGGAAAACAACTATAAAAAAGCTGCAGATTTAATGATCGCAAAAGGAATAGAAAATATAGTGATTACACTTGGAGAACAAGGCATATTTTTTGCTACTGACAAAGGAAAGTCAGAATATATTCAACCTCCACATATCCAAGTTCAAGATGTAACAGGAGCTGGGGATTCACTAATAGCTGGAATAGTTTATGCCACACTTCAAGGTGAGGACATACAAACGGCTTGCAAATATGGGATGTCCTGTTCAGCAATTACTTTACAAACCAATGAAACAGTACATTCTGGCTTGAACAAAAATATGCTGCATGAAGGTTATACAACTTATTTTAAAGGGGAAGATCAACATGAATCTTAAGTCATTCATAGAATATTCACACGAGGTATTAGAAGCCAAAAATAATAAAAAACCGGTGGTTGCTTTAGAATCCACGATTATCTCTCATGGAATGCCTTATCCACAAAATGTAGAAACAGCGAAGGCAGTGGAACAGATTATTCGTGACAATGGTGCTGTTCCTGCTACTATTGCTATCATCAATGGAAAAATAAAAATAGGACTAACTGAAGATGAAATTGAATTTTTAGCAAAAAGTGATGAAATTGAGAAAGCGAGTCGAAGAGATTTACCCTATTTATTAATGAAAAAGAAGAATGGTGCTACAACCGTGGCCGCAACGATGATTTGTGCTAATTTAGCAAACGTTGAAGTATTTGTAACAGGAGGAATTGGGGGTGTGCATCGTGAAGCGGAAACAACGATGGATATTTCAGCAGATTTACAAGAACTTGCTAAAACGAATGTAGCAGTCGTATGTGCTGGTGCAAAATCTATTTTGGATATCGGTTTAACCTTAGAATATTTAGAAACGCATGGTGTACCTGTACTTGGATATGAAACAAAAACGTTACCTGCTTTTTATTCACGTTCAAGTGCATTTGAGGTTGATTATCAAGTGGATTCAACAACTGAAGTTGCTGAGATGATTGATACCAAATGGAGATTAGGTTTAGATGGTGGGATTGTCATCACAAACCCAGTTCCTAAGGAGGATGAACTTTCACCCGAATTTATGAATCAAATTATTGATCAAGCATTATCAGAAGCTAAGGAAAATAACATCTCTGGTAAAGAAACAACACCATTTTTATTAGATAAGGTAAAAGAATTAACAAAAGGTCAAAGCTTAGTTACCAATATAGCACTTGTGAAGAACAATGCTAATATCGGCGCACAAATTGCAGTTCAGCTTCATGCTTTAAAGAAGTAAAATAAATAAACAAATAGTGAATATTCTATTTTAAAATTAGATGAAGACGGTGAACAACTATGTTGAACATCGTCTTTTTAGTATAATTAAATTATAAGTTAATCAGTACCTGTGAACATTTTGTGTAATTGATGAAAATGAATGTTACATTTGTTATGATCTTTTAGGGAAAATTAATCTAAATATGCTTGTTCAAAAAGTTCTTTTCATAAATTTATAGATAAAAAGGTGATTTTCATGTTTAAAAAAATAGGAGTTGTTGGGGCAGGGACAATGGGTCAAGGCATTGCAGAAATGCTTTCCAAAAAAGGGCTCGAAGTCTACCTTGTAGAAAGAACAGAAGAAAAGTTAGAACAATCATGGAATAGTATTGAAATCAGCTTAGATAAACAATTGGAGAAGTGGGCAATCACGGAAGCAGAGAAAAAATTAACCCTATCTAAAATAGAGAAAATTACAAATGTACATAAGCTATCTGAATGTGAAATGATCATAGAAACGATTACTGAAAATTTACGTGATAAGAAAAAAGTATTTGAAATGTTAGATGAAATTTGTTCTCCAGATGTTATTTTAGCTAGTAATACTTCAACATTAAGTTTAACGGAGCTGGCAAGTAAAACAAAGCATCCTGAAAGAGTAATTGGACTGCATTTTTTACACCCTGTTGCTGAAATAGATTTAGTGGAAATTATAAGAGGATTAAGAACATCTGAAGAAACCTTTCTAAATACACTGAACTTTGTGCAAGATACGATAGAGAAAAAAGGGATTATGGTTTACGAATCCCCTGGATTTGTTACCTCCCGTTTGATTTGTTTATTAATTAATGAGGCACTTCATACATTAGAGGAAGGTGTGGCGTCTGCAGAGGATATTGATACAGCAATGAGACTTGGGTATGATTTCCGTTATGGTCCGCTTGAAATGTGTGATCGATTTGGATTGGATGCTGTTTTGGCAGCGTTGGATCGTTTATTCCGTGAATTTGGAGATTTGAAATATCGTCCATCTTATTTATTGAAGAAGATGGTAAGAGCTGGTAATCTTGGAGTGAAAACAGGAGAGGGATTTTTTAGATATGATGTGGATGGTGATCGGATATGAAAATATTAGTGATCAATGCGGGTAGTTCATCTTTAAAATACCAACTATATAACATGGAAAATGAATCAGTACTCGCAAAGGGAAGAGTGGAAAGAATCGGTTTTGAATCCTCAATATTGTCTCATGAACCTGCGGGTAAACCTGAAGTAACAGAAGTGAGTGAGATTCTAGATCACACAACAGCTATAAAAAAAGTAGTTCAAATGTTAGTTCATCAAGAACATGGTATAATAAAATCTGTTGATGAAATTGAAGCGGTTGGCCATCGCGTAGTGCATGGCGGGGAGAGTTTTTCTACCTCTGTCATCGTAACACAGGAAGTTAAACAGGAAATTAAAAAATTGTTTGATTTAGCTCCACTACATAATCCTGCTCATATGATGGGAATTCAAGCAGTTGAGATAACAATGCCAAACATTCCTCAAGCAGTTGTGTTTGATACCGCATTTCATCAGACCATGCCAGCTTCATCTTATCTTTATCCAATACCTAAGGCATTATATAAGAAGTACAAAATAAGACGCTATGGATTTCATGGAACATCTCATGATTATGTAAGTCAAAGAGCTGCTGAATTTTTAGGTAAAAATCTGGAAGATCTTAAAATTGTCACCTGTCATATAGGAAATGGAGTAAGTTGTACAGCTATAAAAGATGGTAAATCTTTTGACACTAGTATGGGGATGACTCCATTAGAAGGATTAATGATGGGGACACGAAGTGGTGATTTAGATCCTGCTGTTGTACCTTATATTATGGGGAAAGTAGATTTAAGAATATCAGAAGTGAATTCCATGTTAAATAAACATAGTGGGCTCATGGCTATTTCAGGACACAGCAGTGACATGAGAGAAATTGAAGAGGATATGAATGAAGGCGATGCTAATGCTAAGCTTGCTTTCGATATGTATGAATATCGGTTGCGAAAATATATTGGCTCCTATGCTGCTGCAATGGACGGTATGAATGTGCTTGTATTTACGGCAGGGGTTGGTGAAAACTCAGTTACTTTAAGAAAAAGAATTTGTGAACAATTGACCTTTTTTGGAATTGAAATAGATGATAATATGAATGAGACTAGGTCTTCTGAAGAACGTAGAATTTCATCCAATAATTCAAAAGTAGAAGTGTTAGTAATTCCTACGAATGAAGAATTAGTTATTGCTAGAGATACTTATAAACTTATAAAGTAATTAAGGGAGTAAAGATTCAATTAAATTCGATGTAAAAGGGTGATGGTATGAGTAATAAATGTTTAGTTCGTGAAGTAGGACAATATGTTGGACAAGAAGTAACAATCGGATGTTGGGTTCACAATAAAAGATCAAGTGGAAAAATTCAATTTTTACAATTAAGAGATGGTACTGGTTTTATCCAAGGTGTCATGGTTAAACAAGAAGTAGAAGAAGAGATATGGTTAGCAGCTAAAGAGTTAACTCAAGAGAGTTCTTTATATGCGACAGGAATTGTAAGAGAAGAAGAAAGAAGTCCTTCAGGATTTGAGCTGACTTTAACTGGTGTAAAAGTCATTCATCTAACAAAAGATTATCCGATTACTCCGAAGGAACACGGTGTAGACTTTTTAATGGATCATCGTCATTTATGGATGCGTGCTCCTAGACAACGTGCAATTTTAGTGATCAGAAATGAAATTATAAGATCAGTACATCAGTTTTTTAATGAAAAAGGGTTCACAATGGTGGATGCACCGATTCTTACGCCTTCATCATGTGAAGGAACGACAGAATTATTCCATACAAAATATTTTGAAGAGGATGCTTTTCTTTCACAGAGTGGACAACTCTATATGGAAGCAGCTGCAATGGCATTAGGGCGTGTATATTCCTTCGGACCAACATTCAGAGCGGAAAAATCAAAAACTCGTAGACATTTAATCGAATTTTGGATGATTGAACCTGAGATGGCATTTGTAGAACATGAAGAAAGTTTACAAATTCAGCAACAATTTATTTCCCATATTGTACAATCGGTATTGAAAAATTGTCAAAAAGAACTTAAGTTTTTAAAGAGAGATTTAAGTAAACTTGAACAAGTTACAGGGGATTTTCCTCGTATAACATACGATGAAGCAATTCAATTTTTACAGGATAAAGATTTTGATATTAAATGGGGAGAGGATTTTGGAGCTCCACACGAAACAGCGATAGCCGAACATTATGATAAACCTGTGTTTATTACGCATTATCCAACAGAATTAAAATCATTCTACATGAAACCTGATCCAGAACGTCCAGAAGTCGTTTTATGTGCGGATCTTATTGCCCCTGAAGGATATGGTGAAATTATTGGAGGAAGTCAAAGGATTGATGATGTACAATTAATGGAACAGCGATTTGCAGAGCATAAATTGTCCGAGGAAGCATATCAATGGTACATGGATTTAAGAACGTATGGTTCAGTTCCTCATTCTGGTTTTGGTCTAGGCTTAGAAAGAACGGTGGCTTGGATTTGTGGATTAGAGCATGTTCGTGAAACGATTCCATTCCCACGTCTGCTATATCGTATGTATCCATAAGATAATGTTCAAAAAGTATGGAATAACCTCCTTTTTGAACCAAAAACAGGATCAAAGAGGAGGCATTATTGAATGAATAACAACTTTGACATCTCACAAATTTCAAAAGGAATTCAATTGGGTATAAAAGAGGGGACTGTATCCGTTCCTAACCTACTATTAAAATATTATAAAAAGTTAAACCTTTCTGAAGTGGAAGTGATGATGATCATACATATCCTTTCTTTTAAGGAAAAAGATCACAAAGATTTCCCAACATTAGAGGAAATTCAATTCAGAATGAGTGTCCCTCCTGATCAAGTGATTTATTTTATGCAAAAAATGATGAAGGACGGAATTTTAAACATAGATGAACAGATTGATCCTGTTACGGGCATGCAGTCAGAGCGATATAATTTAGAAGCTTTAAATGAGAAATTAATTGAATGTTATATGGATGATATTTTGATGTCTGATTCAATTGAACTAGATCATAATGAGATTGAATTACAAAATGAATCAAATCTATTTTCTGTTTTTGAAAAAGAGTTTGCTAGACCTTTATCACCCATGGAGCTTGAAACGATATCTGGTTGGATAGATCAAGATCAATATAAAGAGGAACTTATTTTGGCGGCTTTAAAAGAAGCAGTTTTTGCAGGAAAAGTTCATTTTCGATATATTGATCGGATTTTATTAGATTGGAATCGAAATCGAGTTTTTACTGCTCAACAAGCGAAGGATTATTCGCAGAAGTTTAGAGGTGCAAGATAAATTTTAATTTTTTAAACCGTAGAAAGCTATTAATAGTTAAGATGACTATTGATAGCTTTTTTTGATTTTAAAGTGAAAAATAATTGCACACTTGCCTAGTTAGAGCATATACTGCCATTGTTAAAACATATCAAGGAGGAAGTGTCTTGATCATGAGAAACAATGGGACAAATCGTGATGTATCTCCTACAACAAGTAAAATTTATGTAGGGCAAACTATTAGGACCTACATTCCTGGTTATGGGAATGTTCGCGCATACGTAAGGAGTTTAAATCAATTAAATGGAATGGCAGAGTTGGATATACAAACTGTTTATGGTAGTTGGCAGCCAATTCAAGTTCATTATTCTAATTTGATTGAACCAGCTCAGCCTCCAGTACGGATAAATCTTTATGAAGTATTAAATTGTATGAACAATTGGGTTAAAATTAACCTAGTCGACGGTACTGTTATTACTGCCTTTCTTAAATCCATTAATATGAATCGAGTAGAGGGTTTTGTCTCTCACAATGCTTATAAATCAATAACATGTCAAGGAAAGGTTATAACGAACGAAGAAGAAGCAAAGCCTTGCATCAATCGGTGGGTTACAGTGATGCTACACAATGGTATTTCACTATCCTTTTATTTAACAAGATATGACCGAAACTATGTTGGTGGATATTTAAGGGTATCTGAGCTGCTTCCATTATTAAATCAGGTAGAGTCTATTGATTGTTTAAGGAAGTGGAGATAGACTGATGCATAAACTTTAGGCTCAATAGATTGAAAAGCTTCTTCACGGGGTTTAAAGTGTACCCTTTGTGACAGAAGCTTTTAATATATGAATATTAACATCCATTATCGTTGAGTAATGGTTCATCTATTTTCATTAACTGACTCTGAACTATAGTAAGGCCAGGCACTGTGAATCCATCGGCATCTGCTGCAAAAGTATTTACAATGACATTCTTACTACCTGGATGCTTAATTCGGATTTCATAGTGTACAGTATTTAAAGTATCATCAAATTCTTTTGTTTCATTTGGACCTAATACTACTACTTCATCGAAATTAACTACAGGTGGGGATGGGACCCAATCTATGACTTGAAATCTAACCATTTCTAATTTTTTTGAGCTGAAGTTTACTAGTTCTATGTGTGCATTCACTGTTTGTTCTGTTATATTTAATACTCCTGTTGATAAAACCTTCTCTTTTGTTTTTACAGGTCTATTCATTGAAACACCTCCTATCATCTTAGATATCATATTGTATGCTTGATAGGTTACTAATGTATAGACAAGTAACTCATGGTATAAAAAAAACTACTCCTATCTATTAATAAATCACTTTGAAAAAAACTACTATTGAACCTCTCGTTGAGGAAGTTTAATGCTTTACCTTGACTAGCCTCATATCAGAGAAGTAAAAAGGCGTGACAGTTGAGGTCTAAGGAGTAAAATTCAATTTTGTTAAAAATGCATCTGTATCACCTTCAAATGTAAAAAAGAGAGGCCTATTTTCCTTATCAAAAACCATTAAATAGGGAGCTTCTCGTCTAGAAATTATAATGATGACTTCATCTACAAGCTCATTTATCCATTGGTTTTTTACCAAGACACTAGGATCTAAAGGGATTTTCACTAAATACCCTTCACTTGGAATGGGGTCAATCCTAACATATAATCCAGTAATACCTTTAAGAAATTTCTCTGCATCCTGTTGTAAGTCTGAATTGAGTTGCACATTTTTAATGACTTCCTCCTTACTTATGTCAAAAATTTCAATTTGTTTAGTGGTTTGTGCAATAACAGTTTCGAAAATTAAACTAATAAATATTATCAGTATTATTTTTTTTATCATCTGAATCCACCTCATTGATATTATTCCCTAAAATTGAAGGTGGTATTTCAGTTGGTAGATTAATTTACTCCTATCATTAATCCAATTTTCAGATCCCTCTATTACTTTCCTTCCATAATCAAGAATCCATTTGATGATATGTATGCCGAGGGTAATTCTATACACTGATGATAATGAGAGTCTCTAAAATAACTCTCCTTTTGTTGTTTTAAAAGAAAGATTGATCATTTAAAAGAAAGTTTGATCTTTTAAAAGAAAGATCGATCAATTGTAAGAAAGACAGATCAAAACTCATGAATTAGAAAATGATTCATGAGTTTTTTAAATTCTTTTATTCAACAATTGGGCCAGATCGTATTATGAGGTTAGCCAGTTATTTCTGGTTGACCTCATTTTTTTATAGGTCGTATTCTTTAGGTAGCCGGGGTAGAACGTTTGGGCCAGTGGGACTTGATCCCGTCCACAAAACTGTTCACCCTCTACTTGTAGAAACATGTGTGAGGCTGGTTGGGACGTAGATCTCGTATAACAAGCGAAGAAATGACACTACAAGGGAAATAGGGGTACCGGCAATGAGATAGTGAGAGGGAGTGTTATACATGGATCCAGTCATAGGTCTGGATATTGCAAAAGGAGAAAGTCAAGTTCAAGCCTTTTTACAAAAGAAAAGTTCATACAAAAAGAGCTTCAAATTTGAACATCATTTAGATGGTTTAGATGTATTTTACAAGTTTTATAAAGAGGTAGAAGCAGAGGCTGAAAAGGCTCCAGTTGTCATATTTGAGTCTACAGGTCATTATCATGAACCTGTCGTGCAATTCCTTGAAAGGGAAAGAATCGTCTACATTATGGTGAATCCTATTATTTCTCATGGAGCTAAAAAATCGAGCATGAGGAAGGTCAAGACCGATGCCATCGATGCTTCTCATTTATGTGAGTTGTACTATAAAGAGGATTTGGAACCCTATCATAAGAAGAGTGTTCAGGTTTTAAATCTACGTAACTTAACTAGACAGCACGATGCGATAACTAGCTCTTATGTGCAGATGAAGCTACAATTTCTAGCTATTTTAGATCAGGTATTTCCAGAGTACAAGAAAGTGTTTGGCGATACGTATTCTAAGGTTTCTTTAAAGACATTATATTTATTTCCTACTGCAGAAAAAGTATTAAATAAAGATATTAATGACTTAGCTGAAAAAATGAAAGAGTTTTGCCAGAAGAGGTCTTATAAATGGGCATTGAAAAAGGCTGAGGAGTTAAAGGAGGTTGCTTCAAAGGATCCTTTTCAAAAGAATCTTTACGACAGCAACTTAGTCAGTCTAAAAATGTACATTGAAATTTTACTAGAATACCAAGAACATTTATCAAAGTTAAAAGACGAGATAGATACCTTAGCAAATGAAATAGAAGATTATCATATCCTTCATTCTATCCCCGGAATAGGAGATAAGATTGCAGCAACAATCATCTCCGAAATTGGGGGAATAGAGCGTTTTTCGCACCCGAAGAAACTAGTAGCCTTTGCAGGTATAGATCCAAGGGTCCATGAATCAGGCAAATTTAAAGCAACCTATAACCGAATAACCAAAAGAGGTTCAAGTAGACTTCGGCAAATATTATATACTGCTGTATTATGTGGTTTAAGAAAATCTCGAAATAGTAAACTTAAAGAGTTTTATCAGAAAAAGCGAGAAGAAGGTAAACCACACAAAGTTGCCATGATTGCTTGTGCAAATAAGCTCATTCAATGGATTTTCTACATTTTAAAACGTAAAGAGGCTTTTAGATAAACAGATACAACTATATATTTACTCCAAGACCATGATCTTCCAATAGTAATAGGAAGGTCTATTTGGTATGTTAAAAATTATTATATCACGGAAATTTATTTATTTTTAAATTAATTCTTGACCTTCTAGTAGCTGGTATTGTGAAATAGTTCCTTGTGGAAGTTAAGAAAATTTGAAATAATTATTAATTTAAAGGGTAGGATAGTTGAATAAGATTTCGGCATGTGGGGTGTTTTTCAAAAAAATGATGAATACATAAAAGAACTTCAAGAATACATAGTTGAGAATGGTATTAGATCAATTTGACAAACGGGTTTAAAATACTCCACATGTATGCGAATGGAAAGAAAAACCATCATACTTTGAAAATCATAAGATGGTATTTGTAAGATGTTATATTTCTTTTATTTATATGAAAAGAATGTGATATTATGGGAATATCTAATATGATTGATAAATTAACATAACTAGCCATTATAATTCAAGTGGTACTATTAATGATGTCTAATTCTAAATCAAAAATGAAATTAAGATTAGAGGCAATCTGACTTTTTCTGAACGGCTCAAATAAGTAGTCATTGTCTTACAGATAGGGTTATATTATAGCCTCAAAACAGTCAATTACATCTCTTCAGCAATATGGTGCATTATTGAATGAAAACTTTGAGGAATTTGAATTTTTTAAACGATTAGCGCTATAGTTTAATTTTAATTGTGAAGGTTAAAAAAGGGGGAAAAAATGAAAGTCTCAACTATATTGTATCTTATATTCGTTTTGATAATATTCGGAATTTACTATTATTATATTGAATCAATTGTTAAAGATGAAAAGTTATTATCATTGTTGATAGTCTTTATAATAGGGATTTTACTTAGTTACTCCTCAAAAAAAATCGACGAATCACATATCAAATTTTTATCTAAAAAAGTTGATCCTCAGCTTAGTGTATGGATATTGATCGGGTTGTTCGCTTTAATTTTAATTCCTATAATGTTTGGGCTATTTTAATAAATAAGAACAATGAAATTGGGAGTCACTAATCTTATCTTCAACAAAACTGGCTGATCTAATATTACGAACTGGCGCTATTCTCTAATAGAGAAGCGTCTTTTTTTATGGATGGGCCAGATTGTGGAACAAACTCTTCTGAAAATAACATCTGGTAACATTTACTTATAGTGAACATCCCTAGTATTATAATAAACTAGTTTAATAAGATAATATATGCCCAACTTATTATTATAACTTGTAGATTTTAGGAAAAGGTTTATGTTTTTTTAAATTTAATTAGCATGAATAAAAGAAGGGGGACATCCCTTTTTTATTATAGCTGAGGAGTTATTATATGAAGAAATTTAATATAAATATTATTTTTTTAATCATAGTACTTTTTTCCTCATTTTCATTTAATGTATATCAAATGAACGAGTTAAAAAAGGAAGGTAGAGAACAAAATCATATAGATCAAGAATTTTTATCAAGTTTAAGAATACTTAAACGTTCTCTAGAAAATGATTCAAGTTTATCATCACATGTTATCAGACATGCAACTAAAGCTGAAAGTCTTTCTAAATTTACCAGTTATTATGACGAGACTTATGTTGTGCAAGTTTATTCTATAGTATTATTAGATTATTTACTTCAGATGACTTATTTAAATAAAGATATAGATGACATAAGTAAAAAACAGGAATTAATCCAAGTATTAGATGAACTTTCAAAAGATCCTTTAGATGAACAGATGATGAGTGAATTACAATATCTGTTGATTGAATTAAAAAAAGATTATGACTTTAATTAACTGTTGAAGTGTAGTTTTTGCGTACCACTTATTTGATTTAGAGAGAGATACTGAATGAGCTACCAATACTGTTAATGCGACTATTGAAAGAATAATGAAAAATTGTAAATCTAATGATTATGATATATACCTTGAAAAATTATCTAAGTATTTCAGATTGCAAAAGTAACTTTAAAGAGATAGTAGAAGAAGGATTTAAGTTACAACTCAGTACATGAGGAAAGGATTAAATAAGATGAAACAAGTGTTAGAAAAAATAATTTATTTTGGTTTAACTGTTGGTATTTTTATTGTTTTATGGAGAATAATGGGTGAATTATGGGATGCTTTTGTGCCGTGGAATTATAAAACCGACCTATTAGGAATTTTTGTGGTAACACCAATAATAATAGTAGTTTCATTTATTTTATCGAGCTTGTGTTTTAAAGTTATAAGGGATTCTAAATGATATCAGTTTTTCGAATTAACGAGGAATATGATTATCTCGAAATTAAATCTTTAACAATATGGCGCTATTCTCTAATTGAGAAGCGTCTTTCTTTATAAATGTTGAATAACAGTGATAAGGAAATATGCTATATTGAGATAGTATAAATATGAAGCAACTAGGCTTGCTATTTTTTAAGAACAAACTATTTCATAATGTGAAAGGTTGATAATTATTCCGTGTGTCCATGAGTTTGGCATTATCGATGATTTTAATATTGGAAAAGATTATGGCTACTATGTCCCAAAAGAATATAATTGTATTTCAGTGGGTGATGATCTCATTAATGATCTTTCAAAGCACTTAAAAATAATGAAGAGTTACTTCCATTCATATTCAAGACCAGAATATGGCCTTGCATATTGGGGAGTTACTATTATTCCTCCTGAATCTCTTTCGCTGCTTTATGATGTGGTTGTATCTTCGCCAAACTTCAAAAAGTCTGACGAACTAACAAAATTGGCAGCAAAAATTATTCAATCAAAAGAAGAAAAAAAATATATGATACACTTTGGGATTTAAGAAATTGGTTTATTCAAGTAATGAAGAGTGTTAGTTAAACAATATTATGTTACTCCACAAACTGGCGCGATTATGGAATAACATGAGTAGAAAATGATCAATCTTTTTTATAAAAACCAAGTAGCTATTATTCATTTTAGAATCCATTTTGATCAATCTTTCTTTCAAAATGGATTCTTTTATTTACCATAGAATGTGCGTATGTATGAGGTTTTTAATCAAACTTTATTTTAAACCAACACCTTTATTATAGAATGTTCCGATTATAGGGAAAATTTGAATAAAATAGTAGACTTATATTTTGCAATTTGTTACAATAATGATTGGATTCTAGATAAATATTAAACTAACTTTCAAGTAGCCCGAAATCTTTTTTTGGCTGCTTTTTTATTATGTAATACTTCATTTTTGTTTCCTAAGAGAGGGGTAATAACAGTTAAATAACAATTATGAAAGTCTATAAAACTCTTTATCTTTTTTATACTATAGTTGGTATAGGATAAGGAGTTGATAGATTTGAAATACTACTCAATAGGCCAATTTGCAAAGTTAATTGGAAAAACAAAGGATACATTGCGAAATTGGGATAAACAAGGAAAATTTAAGCCTGATCACGTGTCAGTTAGTGGTTATCGATATTATTCTCAAGAACAACTTAATCACTTCTTAGGTATTAAAGGAGAAAAGCAATTAAACAAAAAAGTCATAGGTTATTGTAGAGTGTCCTCCCATAAGCAAAAAGATGATCTTGAAAGACAGATAGAAAACGTAAGAACCTATATGTTAGCAAAAGGTTATCAATTTGAAATCATTTCTGATATTGGCAGTGGGATTAACTACAATAAAAAGGGATTAAATCAACTCATAGATAAGATTACGAATTCAGAAGTAGAGAAAGTAGTCATCCTTTATAAAGATCGTTTAATTCGATTTGGTTTTGAATTAATAGAAAATCTATGTGACAAATATGGAACAACAATTGAAATTATAGATCACACGGAAAAAACCGAAGAACAAGAATTAGTTGAGGATTTAATTCAAATTGTGTTTAGTTGCAGACTTCAAGGTAAAAGAGCCAACAAAGCTAAGAAAATGATTAAGGAGTTAGTTGAAGATGATCCTAGCCAAGAAAATTAGAATCAAGCCGAATGAAGAGCAAGAGCAGAAGCTTTGGCAATCCGTTGGTACAGCAAGATTCATCTACAACTGGACATTGGCAAGACAAGAAGAAAACTACAACAACGGTGGGAAGTTTATCTTAGATGGTACGTTGAGGAAAGAACTAACCCAATTAAAGAAAACTGAGTTGCAATGGCTAAATGAAGTGTCAAATAACGTGGCTAAACAAGCTGTTAAAGATGCTTGTAATGCTTATAAACGTTTCTTTAAAGGTCTGGCTGACAAACCAAAGTTTAAGAGCAGACGTAAAAGTAAACCATCGTTTTACAATGACACGGAAAAGTTGAAAGTAAAGCCAATGAAAGTGTTGATCGAAAAGGTAGGATGGGTTAACACAACTGAACAAATTCCGATGGAAGTGAAATACATGAACCCTAGAGTAAGTTTTGACGGAAAGTACTGGTATTTATCCGTTGGAGTGGAAGAAGAACAATCGAAAATTGAATTAACAGATGAAGTTATCGGTGTTGATGTAGGTATTAAAGATTTAGCTGTATGTAGTAATGGAATGACGTTTAAAAATATAAACAAAACAAAAAGAATCAAAAAGATGGAAAAGAAGTTGCGTAGGTTGCAACGCACCCTATCAAAAAAATATGAAATGAATAAGGAGGGAAACCGTTTCGTCAAAACATGCAACATTATAAAACTCGAAAAGAAAATAAAGTTAGTACACCGTAAATTAGCAAATATAAGAAACAATTATTTGCATCAAACAACGAATGAGATCGTGAAAACCAAGCCATCTAAAGTTGTTATGGAAGATTTGAATATTAAAGGCATGATGAAAAACAAACATTTATCCAAAGCGATTGCAAAACAATGTTTACATGAGTTTAAAAAACAAATGGAGTACAAATGTAAGTTTTATGGAATTGAATTAATACTCGCTGATAAATGGTATCCATCTTCTAAGACATGTAGTTGTTGTGGAGAAGTAAAAAAAGACCTTAAACTATCAGATCGTACATACCAATGTAATTCATGTGGTTTGGTGATAGATCGAGACTATAATGCAAGTCTGAATCTATCAAACTATCAACAAATCAGCGTAATATCACTTTAAAAGATATCGTTGATGTGTACCATTCGTTGTATGGGAATTTACGCCCTTGGATGTGTTATATCAAACGAGAGTAGCCATGGCAAAATCGGACACGATGAACAGGGAAATAAACATGACTTTATAGAGTTTTATAAGGTTTTGGCAACGGTATGATAATAAACGAAGATTTGATTTTTAAAGGAGGGGGATTTAATGAAATTAGTAAAAAGAATTGACACTGTATTTGTGCCAGTGACAGACTTAAAGAAATCAGAAGAATGGTATATAAGTATCTTCCCATTTGAAGTTGTTTATCGGAGTGGGGATGGAAATTATATTGGTTTTAGATTCGATGATCCAGGTGAAATGAAGACGGCATTAACTATCTATAAAGTAGATGGCATTCCTCCATCAAATCATATGGCGTTTAACTTTTATACAGAGGATGTAGACGTTTTACATAACAAATTAAAGGAATCGGGTGTAGAAGTATCTGAAATTCATTCTGCTGACGGTATGAGGTTTTTCGATTTTGAAGATCCAAATGGAAATCTATTAGGGGCAGTTACTTTTTAAAACTCATGAAAAAGTATAATTGTAATAAATATCTATTCAAGACTAACTATCTAAGCTTATTAGATGGTTTTTCTTCTTGAAAAACTAGAATTCAGGAATGATTAATTTCTATTTAGTAATTATCTAGGTTCATAAATTTAAAAAAAGAAAAAACCCACAGTATTTTCAGCTGTAGGATGAAAAAATAATATATTAAAAAGGGGTTAAGTTCATTATAGTTAACGTTTGTTAAAAAGAGATCAAAGGAATGTTAAGATTATATTACAAAGCTTTCTTAACTAATAACTAATTGAATTGTTTAATTGATTTTCCATGTTTTCAAGTATTAAAATACAGGGAGGAGTAAAATAGTAATTTGAATTTCTTAGGAAAAATATGAGAATAGAAGATAGAAATGATAAAATATATATGATTTATATATTGAATTAGAGATAAAAATTTATTGAATAGTCAGGAGAATACAGATGAGACCTATAAAAAACATTACAAAAGCAGCAATCACAGTAAATGATAAAATCTTACTTACAAAAAATAAAGATGAAAATGGAGACTATTTTTTATTACCTTGTGAGCCTCAAAAAAGTGGTGAACAATTAAGAGTTACTTTAAAGAGAGGATTTACTAATAAATCAGGTTATGAGATCGATGTCCATGAGATGTTATATGTAAAAGAATATATGGCCGAATATTATGATAATCCAGAATGGGAAAAAAATACTCATCAAGTTGATTATTATTTTAAATGTAATTTCAGCAAAGATGAAATTACAAATGCTGCAGATGAAAATAAAATAGGACTAGATAAGAATAAATATGAATGGGTAGATATTGAAGACTTATCCGATGTACGTGTATATCCTGAAGATTTGGCCGATATATTAAAAAACGGACACTCTTAAAAATTATAAAAAGCGGGGGGCTTATGTCTTATAAAATTGAGAATAAATTTGTTGTTGCCGTAGCTTCAAGTGCACTATTTGATTTGTCAGAGTCTGATCAGATATTTCTAAAAAGAGGGGAAGAAGAATATAGGAAATACCAAAGAGAGAATGAGAGCAAAACACTTCAAACAGGTGTGGCTTATCCACTTATTAGAAGGCTTTTAGATTTGAACGGAAATAAATTGGATGATCAACCTGTTGAAGTAGTGCTCCTCTCTCGAAATGATCCTGATACTGGTCTAAGAGTTTTTAAATCTATTGAACACTATGAACTTCCTATTTCAAGGGCAGCCTTTGTAAAAGGGAGTAATCCATTTTTGTATATGGATGCTTTTAATGCTTCGTTATTTTTATCTGCAAATCCTGAAGATGTTCTTCAAGCAGTTCAAAGAGGACTTCCAGCAGGACAAGTATTTCCTACAGAATTTATTGATAACGATGAAGAAGAAGAATTAAGAATCGCCTTTGATTTTGATGGAATTTTAGCAGATGATTCAGCTGAAGCTGTATATCAGGAAGGTGCCATTGAATTATTTCATAAACATGAAAAACAAAAAAAAGAAGAACCACTACCCCCTGGCCCATTGATGAAATTTTTAAAAGGAGTTTCTACATTACAAAAGATAGAATTAGTTAAGACTAAATCTATTGAGAACTATATATCTAGAATTAGAATTGGGATTGTTACAGCTAGAAATGCACCGGCACATGAACGAGTCATCTCAACACTAAGAAATTGGGGGATTCAGGTTGATGAAGCCTTTTTTCTAGGTGGGATCAACAAGGAACGTGTACTAAAAGTGTTTAAACCTCATATTTTTTTCGATGATCAATTAGGTCACATTGAAGGGGTTGCTAAGATCACCCCATCTGTACATGTGCCTTTTGGTGTGGCAAATAAATAAATTCCACTTTTCATGGATCGAATTTATATTATCGCTATATTTCTTTCCTAACTTTCATACTTTTTTTATTATTGTGGAGATATTAAACTTCATTGTTTTCCTCTGTTTGATTCAGTTTTTTGTAAATCATTTTTAACGTAGTATTTATATTGTTCAGGCTCATTAATATAATGCCAAGCATAATAAATGTTACTATTTCCCCTGTAAAAAAGGAGACAATTCCTACCACGATCATGTACAAAGCATAAAGTATATTGGTCATATATTTATTTGTCCTCTCTGTTTTTCTTTTATTATATCTGATTCATTACATCAATTTTTATTCCTAATAATAAAATAAATATGTACTAAAGTAAAACATAGTTGGTAATTTTGTTATAATGAACCATGATATATAAATAAAAGTTCAACTTAAATAACTGTCTCTACATAAGTTTTTTAAGATATTGAAAGCAGGTGCACATCATGAATAAAAAAATCATATTTACAGGTGGAGGAAGCGCAGGGCATGTGACAGTAAATTTGGCCCTAATTCCTCATTTTATACAAGAGGGCTGGGAAGTGGAGTACATAGGTTCCAAAAACGGAATTGAACAAGAACTCATTTCTAAATTGCCAGAAGTACGATACCACAGTATCAAAACAGGAAAACTTAGAAGGTATTTTGACTGGAACAACGTGAAAGATCCATTTAGAGTTGTTCAGGGAATCTTTCAAGCTTACCGTATCATGCAGAAATCAAAACCAAACGTTGTATTTTCAAAAGGGGGATTTGTTTCAGTGCCAGTTATTTTAGGAGCTAAATTCAATAATATTCCTGTTATAACACATGAGTCTGATCTTACCCCTGGTTTAGCAAATCGAATTTCTATGCCGTTTGTTAAAAAAGTTTGCACCACTTTTCCAGAAACAGAAAAACATCTATCTACTAAAAAAGCTGAGTATGTAGGGGCTATCATTAGAGATGAGTTAAGACATGGTAACGCAACTAAAGGTTATACCTATTGTAACTTCATTCGAGAGAAACCCGTTTTATTAATTATGGGCGGCAGTATGGGCTCTCAAAAAATAAATAAATCAGTTAGAGAAAGCTTAGATGAATTGTTATCTGATTTTCAAATCGTACATATTTGTGGTAAAGGAGGAGTAGATTCCGCAATTAAAAAAAAGGGTTATAAACAATTTGAATATATAAATGAAGAATTACCAGATATGATGCACATGGCAGATATAGTCATATCAAGAGCAGGCTCTAATGCTATTTTTGAATTTCTTTCTTTAAAGAAGCCGATGTTGTTAATTCCATTATCAAAGGAAGCTAGTAGAGGGGATCAAATCTTAAATGCTGAATCGTTTAAAAAAGCGGGATATTGTGAAGTCTTACAAGAAGAGGAATTATCCGAGAAATCTTTAACCAAAGCTATAAATCATTTATACAAAAATAGAGAGAATTATACTAGCAAAATGGAAACATATCAAGGAAAAGGGGCTTTTTCCAAAGTGATTCAACTCATTAAGGATGGGGCAAAGTAAAGTAGGAGCAAATGAGATGATAATATATGAACAAAAAGACAAGTTTATCATGATAGAACAACATGAACATGCAAACGTATCTGGTGAAATGGCTATACATTGGGATATGAAATACTTCCAGAACAAAAATAGATGGGCTGATGTATTATTAGCGGTTTATGAACATGATCGAGGATGGATTGAATTAGATGCTGTCCCTTTTTGGAATGATCGCAAACAAGTTCCTTATTCTTTTATGGACTTTCCACTACCTCCCAAATTGAGAGCCTATCAACATGGTATTGATACGGTGGAAGAAAAAAATAGCTATGCTGGATTGTTGTGCAGTCTTCAATACACACATTTAATTAGTGAAGTAAGCGATGATCCACAAGCTGTACCCTTTCTTGCATATGAAAAAAATCGGCAAAACAACATGATAAAACAATGGATAAAAAATGAAGATCAAAAAACAGATCTATATTTCCATTTAAGCTTTTTACAGTTTTTCGATGAATTATCTTTGTATATATGTTTGAATGAACCTGGAACAAAAAAAGAAAATGAACATGTGTGGTTCCGTGATGGATTTACTAAATCTAAGCACTTTCCATTTATGAATGAAAAATCGATTATTGCACATTGGATAGATGAACACCATGTAAAATTGTCCAGATTTCCATTTGTTAATGATTTTGAAATTAATTTGAAAATTAAAAAAGTAATGAAGCAACATATCAGCCAAGAAGGAATAGCCAAAGCGTATGAAAATACCTCTTATGATACTAGGACAGTAATTTTTATAAAATAGGAATGTAACCCTAAAGGAGAATGAAAAAATGAAAAAACGAATGATACTAATTCTATTGAGCTGTTTTACTATATTGATATTAATAGGTTGCAATGAAGATGTGCCAGTTATGGAGAACGTTGAGGACAGTAAAATGGAAAGAGCTTCGACTTTAACGCTTAGTCCCTCCGAATTTATTAAGGGAGATTCTGAAGTATTAGAAGCACATTTTGATGATTGGCAAACCGGAAAGGTCAACCTTCAATATACTGGTGATGAAAAATTGTTTGCTATTTCATATGACATATATGAACAAGGGAATATAACAAAGTCATCTCCTTTGATCTCAACCTTCAACAAAGGTAAATTTGATGGTAAGCTGTTAATTTCATTAATAGATGAAGATACAAGTGCAGACTTAAAAAAATATAATTTAGGATTGCAAATTATAGATGAGAGTTCAAAAAGTACTGTAAATAGTGACATTCCAGAATTTCAAATTCTTGATGGCGCAGCACACATGATATGGAAGTTAAATAAGGAAATCATTCTACAAGAAAAAGAAGAAGCTATCGTTTGGGGATATCTAGCTAATGAAAATAGTCTTATAAGTCCTAATATTTTGACAGAAGAAAATTTAAAAAAAGATTATGATTTTGCTTTTGTTATAAAAGTAACTCTCATTGATGAAGAGGATTATGATATGGAAGGAAAACAAGATGGATAAACTTGAAAAGATTTTTGGAGAGAAAAAAACAGATCAAACTTATATAAAGAGACCTAGCGTATATGGGATCATTTTTAATGATACAAAAGATCAAATTATGACTGTTCAATCTTTAAAAACAGGCAATTATTTTTTACCAGGTGGAGGTATGGAGGATAAGGAAACGAAAGAACAATGTTTGCACAGAGAAGCGTTAGAGGAGTTAGGTTGTAAGATCGAAATTGGCAAATACATTGGTTCAGCAGGGAACTACATTTATTCACCGACCTATGATACTTATTATTTTATGATAGGATATTTCTATTTTGCTAGAATCATTGAAAAAGTGAAAGAGTCTACAGAACCAGATGAAATTTATGGATGGATGGATACTTCAAAAGCGATGAATGATTTGATACATGCACATCATAAATGGGCATTGGAAAAAGCGTTACAACCACCTCATTATATGTGAGTTTTCAGATAGGATGGAGGATACAAAGTGGCAACGGTAGTTTTACATAAAGTTAGTGGAAAAAGATACAGGTACGGGATATGGGGCTTATAAAGCTACTAGACCAGGTTTCATTGGTGGTGATTTATTTCCAAATGAAGAACAAGATGAGATCCCTGTTGCATCTGTATGTGATGAATTCGGAACTATTCAGTGGCTTTATACGAATGAACTCCAAGTAGTTGAAGTGGATGGAAAAAGGATTGAAGATTTTAAAGAGAAGCTTTCAGTTTCTAATGATCGGGTACAGGAAAAACATAAATCTGAAGAAGTTCAAATTTGTCCCGCTTGTGACTTTAAAGTTGATTATAATCGAGTTGAATGTCCATCATGTGGTTTAACATTAGTAATTGAAGAATGAAAGTATAGAACAAGTACAACTACAAAATCATTCAATAGATGGACATATTAAAACGAATTAAATGAACAAATTATTAACGATAAAAAAAGGAGAAATAGATATGGCGGCTATAGTATTACATAAACCCAGTAATAAAAAATATATTTTGTTGGGCACAGGTTTTGGTGCATATAAATCCTCCAGGTCTAGCTTTTTAGGAGGAGATTTGTTTCCTAGTGAAGAAGAAGGTGAGTATCCTGTTGCCTCTGTAAGTGATGAATTTGGTCAAGTGAAATGGGTATATACTGAAGACTTACAGGTACTTAAAATAGATGGTAAATCACTAGATGAATATAAGGATGAATTGATTTAATTATGAATATAGGTATATATACAGAGCTTTTTCAGTTTTATAAGGAGAGCATCTAATACAATGAACAATTCTATAAAGGTTTTTAAAATAAATTAATGGGCGGAAGATCAGAAGCTAATCGATTGGGATGAAAAGATGAGAAGTACGTGGGATTTATTCCATTTTGAATATTTAAATAGATAATAGGGAGGAAGATTTAATGGAAGATTTACGATATCCAATAGGGGATCTAAAAACAAGATTAGATTGGGGTGAAGAATATGATACCTAATTTTTATATTATTGGTAGCGAAACAAAAAGACCGCCAAGTAAAAAAACGATTTTTACAGATGGGGCTCCTGATGATACTTTTCGTGAGGGTGTAGATATTGAGTTAAGTCATTGGATTCCTAATCAAACACCTGAGCTATACAAAGCAGATACATCAACAGAAATATGCATGAATTTTGTTGCAACAGAATCTTCCAAAGAATGGGATTTAGCGATTAACAACCATTTAGATGTGGATGGTATTTTATCTGTGTTTACTTTAGTACACAGTGAATTTGCTTTAGAGCATCGTCACACAATAATTGGTGCAGCTGAGATTGGAGATTTCTGGGGATATTCTGAGCGACCTAGTCAAATATTGTTTCAAGGTCTCACAAAGCTGATGTTTGATTTAAAAGGGAAAGAAGATATAAGAGAGATTTATGCAGTATGTTTTGAAAAAGTTTTTGAATTAATTAATGAAGAACCTTCAGATGTTGTGGTATTAGATGGATTAAATGCCTTACAAAAGTCTCTCAATAGAGTGAAATCAGGTGAAATTCAAAGGCACATTGTTTCTGATCATTTTGTAAATTATCAAATTCCTAAGGAGTTAGCTGAATTAGATATAGAAAAAGCCATCAAAATTCCTCGCTTTAATGACTTGTTACAAGATAATATGTGGTTAATCCCTTCTGTACGAAATCATTATGATCGTGAGAAGGTTCAACTAGTTTCCGTAGAAACACCTGAAGGCTGGTTTTACGATTTATGGTATCCAGGTTATATGTGGGCAGATACTCCAGATTCATGGCGTGCACCTGGGTTTGAATTTAGTGGCAGTACAAATGCCTATTACTACGGTCATGAGCCATTAAATAATGCAATAGTGGAACTAAATGATTTAGAGAAAGCAAAAGGACAATGGATCTTAGCTAAACAATTAAGTCCATTTCAAAGTATTAAGGGTCGTGACTTTCCTGTAATTTTATCTTTCCTACATGAAGATAAACCAGCAGTAAGTTCAATTTCTCCTAAAGATGTAACTTCAAAGTTAAGTAAAGCATTTTAATAATATTGCGGTGATACTCCTTAACAATTTTATTGAGCTGATCACCGCAGATGCGTAATCACCTTCACCGATTGAAGATCTATGTAATCTGTAATTTATATCGAATAAGTGTTTAGTAGTAGTTTGTACTTGTTCATATTCATAACAGCATGTATAATATCAAACAAGAGATAGAAATCGATTTCAATAATTGTCTATTATAAAAAATAAGAAGGTGTAATTAATGGAAGCAAGAGTAATAAGAACTGCAAAAAATACAGGAGATCGTTTAGAAGAGAAACAGCCATTACAATTAAAAGAAGACTTTAATAATCATATTCCTGTGATTGCGATCAATCCCGACGTAACTTACCAAGAACATATGGGATTTGGTGGAGCATTTACAGAAGCAGCTGCTTATACACTTAGTGAAATGTCAGATGAAAAACGTGCAGAAGTGATTAAAAAATATTTTGACCCTACAGATGGACTAGGTTATACACTGGGAAGAGTTCATATTCATTCCTGTGATTTTGCATTAGGCAACTATACTTATATAGAAGAAGGAGATACTCAACTTTCTACTTTTGATATGTCCCATGAAGATAAATGGGTAGTGCCAATGGTTCATGACGCTGTGAAGGCAGCGGGTCAAGAACTAACCATCTTAGCTTCTCCTTGGTCACCGCCAGCGTTTATGAAGACAAATAAAGAGATGAATTATGGTGGGTATTTATTACCTGAATTTCGCCAAGCCTGGGCAAACTATTATGTGAAGTTTATAGAAGGTATGAAGGAGAGAGGAATAGATATTTGGGGTGTAAGTGTACAAAATGAACCTGCAGCAATTCAAACATGGGATTCATGTATATATTCATCCGAGGATGAGCGTGATTTTGTTAGAGATTATCTTGGTCCAACTTTTGAGCAGGCTGGAATGGGAGATAAGGCAATTATTATTTGGGATCATAACCGTGATGTAATTGTTGAGAGAGCTTCTACAGTTCTTCTTGATGAGGAAGCAGCAAAATACGTATGGGGAACAGGGAATCACTGGTATGTAAGTGAAGAATTTGAGAACTTATCTGTTATACATGATTTATTTCCAGACAAGCACATTTTATTTACTGAAGGCTGTCAAGAAGGAGGACCTAAACCAGGGGAGTGGTTTACCGGAGAGAGATATGGTAGAAATATTATCGGGGACTTTAATAACTGGTCAAGAGGATGGTTGGATTGGAACTTAGTATTAAATGAAGAAGGTGGACCGAATCACGTAGGTAACTTATGTGATGCTCCTATTCTTGCAGATCGTAAAAAAGATGAGTTAATTATGAATAGCTCGTATTATTACATTGGTCATTTTTCAAAATTTATTGTTCCAGGAGCAAAAAGAATTCAACATTCTATGAACTTACCTGAAAATGTATATGCAACTGCATTTAAAAATCCAGATGGAAGCATAGCAGTTGTAGTACAAAATGAGCGTGACCATTTACAAGAGTTTTCTTTAGTTTGTAATAAAAAAGGTGCTGAGGTTGTAGTTCCTGAGCATTCAATAACGACGTTTATTTTTTAAACTATTCACTTTATATAAAAGACACATGGATTTTTAAAAAATCGAAAAAAGAATGAAGCTGTTTTTAAAATGTACCCTTTGTAAAGGACATTTTATTTCTATGCTTCATTCTTTTTTACCTTGGAGTTATTTTAACCATTTCTCCCATTTCTTTGCATTTTTTTGCCGCAGCTTTAACGGCTTTTTGAATAGCGTCATGAATTTGGTATGAATCTAAAGCTTCTATTGCTTTTTCAGTAGTTCCGCCAGGTGATGTCACTTTTCTTCGTAATTCTCCTGGATGTTCACTTGTTTTTTGTACCATATGAGCAGCACCAAGTATGGTCTGTTTTGTTAACTCCATAGCTTGGTCCTCTGATAACCCTCCTGCAACTCCTGCTTGAACCATGGCTTCCATCATGTAATAGAAATAAGCAGGTCCACTCCCAGACAATCCAGTTACTATTTCTAATTTATTTTCAGGAACAACACATGTCATGCCGATTGCATTTAACACTTCTAAAGCGAGATTTTGTTGCTGTTCATTAACATTGGATGAAAAGCTAATACCAGTAGCACTTAAACCGATAGAACTTGATGTATTTGGCATTGTCCTTACAATCGGATTATTGGATTTTAATAGATCATGGATTGTCTCTATAGTTAATCCTGCTACCACAGAAATAATGATTTGTTCTTCATTTATGAGTGGACTTAATTCATGGAATGCTTTTTCAGCATCCTTTGGTTTCATGGCTAACACGAGTATATCTGATTGTTGAATCAACTTGTTCTTACTGTTTAAATCATTGCTAATTTGAACGTTATACAATGTACTTAATTGATTGAGTCTTTCTTGATTTTGTTGGTTCGTAACAGATATATGTTGAACTGGGAAAAGCTCTTTTTGAATTAGCCTTTTAAATATTGCCTCAGCTATGGAGCCTGCACCTATAAAACATATTTTTTTTGATAAAATAATCATGATGAATCAACCTTTCTACTCTTTAATTTGCCCTGTGCCATGAATGACGTATTTTGTAGAAGTTAAGGCTGGTAATCCCATAGGACCACGTGCATGCAGTTTTTGTGTACTGATGCCAATTTCTGCTCCAAATCCAAACTCAAACCCGTCTGTAAAACGAGTGGAAGCATTATGATATACGGAGGTTGCATCTACTTCTTGAAGAAATTGGTTTGCATTTTTTTGATTTTCTGTCACGATACATTCTGAATGTTTTGTCCCATAAGTATGAATGTGATCAAGTGCTTCCTTTATGTTGCTTACGATCTTAACATTTAAAGTATAATCATTATATTCAGTGGCATAATCTTCATCTGAAGCATTTTCAATCCAGGGTACCATATTTCTCGCAATGTTATTTCCTTTGATCTGAACATTTGATTCACGATATTTTTCAGCTAAGGAATGAAAATGCTCTTTAGCAAAGTTTTCATGTATAAGTAATGTTTCCATCGCATTACACACAGATGGACGTTGTACCTTTGCATTGAAAGCAATACTTTTAGCCATTTCAGGCTGAGCATATTTATCTATATAGGTGTGGCAAATTCCTGCACCTGTTTCAATGACAGGGACCGTTGCATTCCTTACGACGTTCTGAATGAGCGATGCACCACCTCTAGGGATCACTACATCTAATAAGCAGTTTAATTTTAACATTTCATTTACAGCGGAACGATTAGGGTCATTAATCAATTGAATGGCTTCTATGGGAATATCTGTTGAACTTAAAGCTTCACGTAAAACCTCAACGATCATTTGATTGGAATTTAAAGCAGAGGAACCTCCACGAAGTACGATCGCATTTCCCGTTTTGAGACTCAAGCCTACTGCATCAACAGTAACATTCGGACGTGCTTCATAAATCATACCAATTACACCAATTGGTACCCTTATCTTACGAATTAATAAGCCGTTTGGTCTTTTGATTTCTTCTAATAGCTCCCCAATTGGATCATTCAAATTTACAATTTGACGTAAACCTTCAGACATGCTTTCTATTCTTTGTGTATTAATTGCTAAACGATCCTGTAATGATTTGCTTAATCCATTTTCCTTCCCTAGTTCTAGATCCTGTTTATTTGCAGAAATGATTTTACTTTGCTGATTAACTAGAGCATCTGCCATTACATTTAAAGCATAGTTTTTTTGCGTTGTTGTTAAGGAAACTAAGCTCTTGGATACTTCTTTAGCTAACGTTGCTTTTAGTTTTACTTCACCCATACTCGATACCCTCCTTTTAAAAATTTCGACAAAGATGATAGTTCCTTTTAGGTTTGAATGTTTTGGGTTAGATAAGTAGTTGTAGAGTAACCCATTCATCACGATGGATGACTTCTATGCGTTGTACATCAATTCTTTTTTTCACTTCGACTGTGGATAATCCAACTACGGCTTGCAACTGCCATGATGCATAATTTACTACTCCACGGCCGATAACTTTATTGGACTGATTTGTTACCTCGATAACGTCTCCAGGGTGAAATTCGCCCAAAACTTTTATAACACCAGCTGGCAATAAGCTTTTTCCACCTGTTAAAAGTGCATTCTCCGCTCCGTGATCAATTTCAATTTTCCCGTTAGTCAATGAATGAAATCCAAGCCATTGCTTTTTCATCGGGAGGTTGTGAAGCAGAGTGTCAAAGTAGGTACCCTTTCCTTTTTGTTCAACAGCCAACTTCATATCTAACGGCTTTGTAGCCTTTCCTATAAAAACAGGGACTCCACCGCGCATGGCGATTCTAGCAGCTTCTATTTTTGAACGCATACCTCCAGTTCCTACAGATGATCCAGCTCCTCCAGCAATGCGGAACATATTCTCATCTATTTCATCAACTCGGTGTATTTTTTTAGCGTTTTCGTTTTTGCGAGGGTCTGAAGTATAAAGTCCGTCTGTATCTGTAAAGATCATAAGCTGCTGTGCTTTTACTAAGTTAGCTACGAGAGCAGATAAAGAATCATTATCACCAAATTTTATTTCTTCAACAGAAACTGTATCATTTTCATTGATAATAGGAATCGTGTCAAAACGCATTAATTCTTCAAATGTATTTAAAGCGTTTTGCATTTGTTTACGATTTGTAAAATTGTTACGAGTTAATAAAATCTGTGCTACTTTACATTGATGTTTAGCAAATGCTTCGATATAAGCTTGCATTAATATGGCTTGACCTACAGCTGCAGCAGCTTGTTTTTCTTGTAGCATTTTAGGACGTTTTTCATAGCCTATAATTTTAAATCCAGCGGCAACACTGCCTGAGGTTACAAATAACACTTGGAAACCAGATTTTTTAAGATATACAATTTCCTTTGTAAAATAGTCTATTTTTGCGTGATCTAATTCACCTTCAGGTGTTGTAAGTGAACTGCTCCCAATTTTTACAACGATTCTTTGATGCATAATAATCACACTTTCTGTATTTTTATTCCCTCCATATAATAAAAGGTCCGTTCGGAGCCTCTTGATGAGATAGACCGAATACTATTTGAGCAAGACTTGCTGACTGTCAATATTTCTTTAAAACATCGTTGTGGTCATAGGCAGTTCTTTTTATTTTTAATAAAACAAAAAAAAGACTTCATCCAGTAAAGGACGAAAGTCTTTGCTTCCGCGGTACCACCTTCGTTGATAAATGATCAATATTTATCCGACTCTATCCCTAGATAACAGTAGGGGACTGTTCAACTCTTCGTTGACCATTCAGGGGCAGGTTCGGTAAGCCTTCAAGGTAAATTTTCGCAGCCAAGAAATTTACTCTCTGAACAGAAGTGACTAACCTACTATTCCCATCACTATGTTTTTGCTTTTTATAAGAATATCATGGGGGATCATGTTTGTAAATCCTAAATAAGCATAAAATTTAATGCTTAACCCATTTTTTTAATGTATAATTATTTTTGGTTTGTAAGATATGATAAAAAAAGCTAAGAGGAGAATACAACATGTTTATTGAACTTTTTATCATTGCGTTATTTGCTGGGATCACTCCTGGCCCAGATTTATTTATTGTTATTAAAAATAGTCTCAGTTATGGTGTTCGAATTGGTTTTGCAACAGCTCTAGGAATTGCAATCTCAAATGTAATCCATATTAGTTTAACTATTATTGGTATTTCCGTTTTGATCGAGCAATATCCAAGTCTTAATGCAGTTATTAAAATTATAGGTGCTCTATATATTTTATGGATTGGAATAAACGCGATTCGTTCTTCACCTCCTAAAGAGGAAGATGGAAGTGATCTTGTAAAACAAAAAGAAAATAAACCATTTTTTACAGCATTTCGTGAAGGGTTTTTAATTAGTGTATTTAACGTAAAGCCACTTTTATTTTTCATCAGCATTTTTTCTCAATTTATTGGTCCAGAAACGGGAGTATATGTCCGATGGTTATATGGACTTGAAATGGTAGTTACTGTAGGTTTATTATTTAGTACAATAGCAATCATTTCTTCTTCCATTATATTTAGGAAATATTACAATAAATATGCATATTGGATTGATCGTGTATTCGGAGTAGTTTTAATTTTATTTGCTATTGCGATTGGTTTTTCAGTCTTTTTTGGGAAATGAGAAGAAATGAATGAGATGGCTTATCAAAAGTTGGATAAAATAACTCGAGACTAAATTTTTAAGCTTATCATATCCTTTGTTCTTTGGAACATATTTATATGATAATAGGATTATTGAGAATCTACACACTACATTAAAAGAGGAGAATTTCAAGTGGAGGTTTTAAAAAACGTGAAAAAAAATCAGCGTCAGCACAATAAAATTTCATTACGTGAAATCCTGACACGTATCTTTTTCATTATTTTAGGAGCCACATTAGTAGCTATAGCTTTAGAAATGTTTTTAGTTCCGAATACGATCATTGATGGTGGTATTGTAGGGATATCGATTATTTCGTCTTACTTAAGTAAAATCCCCTTAGGAGTATTTTTGTTTTTCTTAAACCTTCCTTTTCTGTTTATTGGGTATAAACAGATTGGTAAAACATTTGCTATCTCAACACTGCTTGGTGTTTTTGTAATGTCTTTAGGCACCTTCCTTTTACATTCTGCAGAAATGGCAACAGATGAACCTTTATTGGCAGCTGTGTTTGGAGGGACCATTCTTGGGTTTGGTGTTGGACTTGTTTTAAGATATGGAGGATCATTGGATGGAACAGAAATTGTAGCCATCTTAGTAAATAAAAAGACGCCTTTCTCTGTTGGTGAAGTTGTCATGTTTTTGAACTTGTTCATTCTTGGAAGTGCAGGTTTTGTTTTTGGATGGGAGCGTGCGATGTACTCACTCATAGCCTATTTTATAGCTTTTAAAATGATTGATGTGACAATCAACGGTTTTGATGAATCAAAATCAGTGTGGATCATAAGTGAAAACCATAAAGAAGTAGGGGATGCGATTTTATTTCGTTTAGGTCGTGGTGTCACATATTTGAGTGGAGAAGGTGGTTTTTCTGGTGATGATAAACAAATCATTTTTTGTATTATCACTCGATTGGAAGAAGCAAAACTAAAATCTATAGTAGATGAATTAGATCCTGGGGCTTTCCTAGCTATTGGAAACATTCATGATGTAAAAGGTGGACGATTTAAGAAGAGAGACATCCATTAATGTGATGTGAATTTTTAGGTTAGAGGAGATAACTATGAAGTTAAATTGGAATATTTCATGTTTGCAATTTGATGTCAAACAAGGATTAGTAGAAGAGAATTTAGATAAGGTAAAAGAGATGATAGGGGAAGCAACCTCAGCTCCCCATAAACCAGATGTGATTTTACTTCCAGAAATGTGGAATACAAGTTTTATAAAAAATGTTTCAAGTCTTGCAGATGTTTATGGAGAAAAAACGAAGCAGTTCATATCAGAAATGAGCAAGAAACATGATGTACATATCGTGGCAGGATCAATTTCAGAGAAAAAGAATGATAAAGTTCATAATATTAGTTACGTGTGTAATCCAGATGGAGAATTTATTGCAGAATATTCAAAGATTCATTTGTTTCAATTGATGTATGAGGATCGTTATTATGTAGGGGGAAATGGTATAGGGGTATTTGAAATGTTTGGTGTAAAAGCTGGAATCGTTATTTGTTATGATATTCGTTTTCCTGAACTTGTTCGTAAGTTAGCTCTAGAAGGTGTGAAGGTTTTATTTGTTCCAGCACAATGGCCAGATGTAAGATTACAACATTGGAGAACTTTACTTATGGCTAGAGCGATTGAAAATCAAATGTATGTTGTATCGTGTAATCGCATTGGGAGCAGTGAAAGAGAGAATTTCCCAGGACATTCGATGATCATAAGTCCCTGGGGGGAAGTGATCACCGAAGCTGAGGATAAGGAAACAATTTTACAAACAAAGATAGATCTCGAACTAGTACAAACTGTCCGAAATACGATCCCAGTATTTGAAGATCGTAGACCCTCGCTTTATTAATTCATGACTTTCATCATAGTGTCTATAAAGGCTTCTGCTGCTTTGGATAAGTATCTACCTTTTTGATGGGCGATGACAAGTGTTCGTTTTGGATTATGTTTTAATTGTAAATGAATCGGGGTAAAATGGCTCCATTTCGTTTGCGTAACCATATAGGGAACCAAGGCAATGCCCATCCCTGCGGCAACTAAAGATTGAACCGTTTCAATGTTGCTGCTTTCAAAAGCAATATTCGGTGTAAAACCTGCTTGTTCACACAAATCAATCGTAATATGCCTAAACCCCTGTCCCTTTTTTAAAGTGATAAAAGGTTCATCCTTCAAATCTATAATATTAATTTCTTTTTTTTGGTGATGGAGTTTAGTGTTTAAATGATGCTTGGGTGGGACCGTGAGAATAATTTCTTCTTCCATCACAGGATAATAAGTTAAAGAAGATTCTTGCATAGGCAAAGATAATAAGCTGATGTCTGTTTGTCCTTGTGACGTTAAAATTTCTAAGTTAATTGAGCTTTCTTCAATTAACACAATTTCAATACCTGGATAGTTCTGTTGAAATATAGGGAGGACTCTTGGTAATATATGTGAGCCTGTAATTGGTAAACTGCCTATGATTAGTTTCCCTTTTTTTATGTGCGAAAAGTCTTCCATTTCGTTTTTCATTTGTTCAATTAAATCCATGACCTTGTGTGCTTTTTCCACAAAAACTGCACCTGCATGTGTCAACTCAACAGCATTTGTATTTCTATCAAATAATTTTACATTCAGTTCTTTTTCCAATTTTGCAATTTGTTGACTAAGAGATGGTTGTGCCACATGTAACTTTTCTGCAGCTCTTGAAAAGTTTTTTTCTAATGCAATTTGAATTGAATATTGCAATTGTCTTAGTTCCATTATTTTTCCCTGCCCTTCATAGATATTTTTATAGGATTAATGCACAGAGTTTAACTTCACACCTGTGGGTATATCTGGTTACGGGGTCCCTGAAAAGTAACAGGAATAAGCTTAAACGGCTAACCTCACTTTTTAGCTTATTAGTTTTACCTATAGCTGTTATAACTATTATATCTTGGAACAATAAATAAAGAAATGCTAAACTATGGCTAAGAATTTAAAAGAGGTGAAATATCGATGTCTACTAATAAAACAATTATTGAAAAAATTTGGGATCGCCACGTCATTCTTCAGGAAGAGGGGAAACCGAGTATTATATATATTGATCTTCACTTAGTGCATGAGGTAACATCTCCTCAGGCATTTGAGGGGTTGCGTTTAGCAGGGCGTAAGGTGCGTAGACCTGATTTAACTTTCGCTACTATGGATCATAATGTTCCTACAAAAGATCGCTTTAATATTACAGATCCAATTTCTAAGCAGCAAATAGATACTTTAGCTAAAAACTGTGAAGAATTCGGAGTTAAATTATATGATTTGAATAGTTTAGATCAAGGTGTAGTTCATGTTATGGGTCCAGAACTCGGGTTAACACATCCTGGTAAAACGATTGTTTGTGGAGATAGTCATACATCAACACATGGTGCGTTTGGTGCACTTGCGTTTGGAATAGGTACGAGCGAAGTTGAACATGTACTTGCAACACAGTGCTTACAACAAACAAAACCTAAAACTTTAGAAGTTCGTATTAACGGTAAATTAAAACCTGGAATCACAGCTAAAGACCTTATTTTAGGTGTTATCGCTAAGTATGGAACAGATTTTGCTACGGGTTATGTAATTGAATATACAGGTGAAGTCATTCGGGGTCTTTCTATGGAAGAAAGAATGACCGTATGTAACATGTCTATTGAAGCTGGAGCTAGAGCTGGTTTGATTACACCAGACGAAACGACTTTTGAATACTTAAAAGGAAGAGAGCATGTTCCTCAAGGCGAGGATTTTGATCGTGCTGTTGAAGATTGGAAAAGCTTAGCAACGGATGAAGGTGCTGTTTATGATCACGTAGTAGAGTTTGATGCTGAATCTTTAGTACCGCAAGTCACTTGGGGAACAAGTCCTGGTATGGGAACTGATGTAACTGCTGTAGTCCCAAATCCAGCAGATTTTGAAACAGAAAATGAACGAAAAGCTGCTGAGAAAGCAATTGAATACATGGGGCTAACGCCTGGAACGAAAATGAATGAACTTCAAATTGATCGTGTATTTATCGGTTCATGTACAAATGGCAGAATCGAAGATTTAAGAAGTGCTGCCAAAATTATTAAAGGTTATAAAGTAGCTTCTAACGTTAATGCTATGATCGTTCCAGGGTCAGGTAGAGTAAAAATTCAAGCAGAAGAAGAGGGTTTAGACAAAATATTTGAAGAAGCTGGATTTGAATGGAGAGAAGCTGGATGTAGTATGTGTTTGGCTATGAACCCTGATTTTCTAAATCCAGGAGAACGTTGTGCATCTACTTCCAACCGTAACTTTGAAGGGCGTCAAGGACGAGGAGGAAGAACACACCTTGTATCTCCCGCAATGGCAGCTGCTGCAGCCATTAAAGGCTATTTTGTAGATGTGAGAGATTGGCAGTTTCAATAATCATGAATTCAATATTGTATCGATAGACTAATTGATAGATTTGAGAGGAGAATGATGAATGGAAGCTTTTAAACAACATTCTGGCATTGTAGCACCTGTGGATCGTGTAAATGTAGATACGGATGCAATTATCCCTAAGCAATTTTTAAAACGAATTGAACGTACTGGGTTTGGACAGTTTTTATTTTATGAGTGGAGATTTTTAGAAAATGGAGTTGACAAAAACCCTGATTTTGAAATGAATAAAGCTCGTTATAGCGGATCATCAGTTTTAATTTCTCGAGTAAACTTTGGCTGCGGTTCTTCACGTGAACATGCGCCTTGGGCAATCTTGGATTATGGATTTAAAGTCGTTATTGCTCCTTCATTTGCAGACATTTTTTATAACAACTGTTTTAAAAATGGAATATTACCTATTAAACTAACTGAAGAACAGGTTGAAGATTTGTTCCAACGCACTGCCTCAAACGATGGTTATAAACTTCACATTGATCTCGAAAATAAAGTGATAACAGATGATATTGGATTAAAAATTGACTTTAATTTAGATGAACATCGCCGTCAGTATTTATTGCAAGGATTGGATGATATCGGTCTAACGCTGCAGCACGAAGATAAAATTGCAGCTTATGAGCAAAGAGCTTAAATAGAGAACCTCCAGCCACTAATAAAGTAGTGGATTTGGAGGTTCTCTTTTACAGATTGTTTTATCCTATGATTTTTAGCATTAAGACGCCCATTTCTATAGGTGGTTTCTCCCTAATCAGGTGGAGTAGCTAGATTCTCCATCTGATTTCGCAATGTTTAAGCTTTGCTTAAACGAGTTCACCTTGATCTGACAGAAGACTCCTACTACAATCACAACGTGTTAGGTGGATAAAGATCTCTCAATAGGTTGTGATCCCCACTCCTCTTTGAACCATGCAGTTGTATACGATGGTCATTCTTTTGAACTGCTTCGTATTCAGCTTCCCAACGGTCTGCATTTTCACTATTTCTATATGATACGCCGTTACTTTGGATTCTTAACCATTGTCCTATCTATAACTACAAATAGGTTTCATATAATTCATGTATGCAAATTTTACAGTTTATTTTTCCTCCGATAGATCATATTGTTATTTGGTTCACGAAAATTTAATATTTAATTTATGAAAATAGAGGGAATTTATGGTCTTATCTCCATTCATAGAATGTTTTTTTTAAAATAGCGGTATTTGATGCACTAGCGTTGCATCAAAGATAACATAGAAAATAAAATGAGTATAATTTACTAAAAATGGAATTTATGATGTGATTTTCATGGAATTATCATAAAAAAACTCCTATTGTAAAGATAAGGACGCGTTACCCATAATCTAAACAAAAGGAGCCAACCATGGGTAACATACACAATTTCCATACCATTTGTCAATGTTTTTCTTTGATTTCGAAGGAAAATTTCCTTTTTCCTATTGCAGACTATCGTACGCATAAGTTAACTACGATAAAAAGTATCAAGTTATTTCTAGCCTCTCAAATTGCGAATTGGGAAAATTATAAACAAATTTCAAGAGAATTACGTACCAGTGAAGCTCTTCAGCAAAGTCTAGATCTACCAAGTATTAGTCCGTCTCAACTCTCACGTCGAATAAGAGAACTACCTACAGAAATGTTAGAAGCGTTATTCTTTGAAATGATCGGTAAAGTAAAGTCTAAAACTTCTATCGCTTGTAGCAGAGTCGGCCCACTTCGGATTCTTGATTCTACTAGCTTGAAGCTTCCTGCTACTTTAGCTAATTGGGCGAAGATTAATCATAAATCGACCCAAGTCAAGATTCATATGCGTGTGCTTTCTCTTCCAAATGGAAGAGTCATTCCAGAAAAAGCGATCCCTTCAACAGGAAATGTGAATGATTGTGAAACCATGGATATCCTAGTGGAAGATCACGACACCATATACGTTATGGATCGTGGTTATGTAAAATACGCACAGTTCGATCAGTGGATCGAAGACAATGTTCGCTTCGTGATGCGTATTAATGAAAAGCATGGGGTTTTAAGGGTTGAGGAAGAACTGCCTGTTCCACCGGACACCCACATTATTCGGGACGCGATCATCCAATTAGGAAGTGCGTATACACAAACGGAAAAAAGCATAAGACTTGTAGAGTTTATGGATGAAAAAGAACGTAAATATAGAATAGCTACCTCTTGTTTTGACTTAAGTGCAACAGAGATTGCAGATATTTATCGTCAACGATGGCTTATTGAATTATTCTTTAAATGGTTGAAGCAACACCTACGTCTTGTAAAACTATACAGCTATGAACCTCAAGGAATTTGGAATCAAATTTTTATTGTACTCATCGCCTATGCAATTGCCATGTATATTGAGCTAGGAAGCAGAACTAAACTAAGTACCTGGGATGTACTACAATGTCTACGAACTTGTTGGGATAAAAAGTGGTCCGTTATGTTGAGTGAACTTCATCTGAAACCTACTCGAAACTCAAAGGGGAGACAGAAAGTGCCTCGATCGGTGAAACCACCTCCGAGATTAAATACATCGGTAGGTATCATCAAGCCAAAGAAAAGATAAATTAGGGAAAGAAATAACATCCAAAAAATGGATTAACGCGTCATTTTCTGACCTCTTCACTTTTTTCCTAATTTCTCAAAAAGAAAATTGTAAAATTTTTCTAAATTACTTATTTTACAAACTATGTTGCTTTTTTTGCAACGCTAATGTATTTGATGGACTTATTTAGCCAATTTTTCTAAAAAATTAGGCATTTTAATGAAAATTCAATGGAATAAGACCGTTTTTTACCGCTATTTTGTTTGATTGGGGTATTTTAGCAGCAATAAGACCATTATTTCCCTCTATATTTTAGTGAACTCGTTTAAGCTTTGCTTAAACATCGAGAAATCAGGTGGAGACTCTACTCCACCTGATTTGAAGATCCCACCTATAGAGGTGGGCGTCTGTACGCAAAATATATTTTAATAACAAATTTTTACGATAGACCTTCAAAGTTAAGTTATTACAAGTGGGTCAAGATCCTTCTATAATTAGTAGTCTTATAAGCCTATTTTCCGCAACTTTTTTTGTAATCACACGTCTAGTAAATAAAGAAAATATCAATTAAAATCTAATATTGTCATTCTTTTATTATATTTGCTAGAATATAGTGGTAAATCACATTTACTAGATTTCATTTTAATCTATTTTACATAAACTATATTACAGAGGTGACTTATGAAACGTATATCAATCCTATTATCTTTTCTACTATTATTAAGTGTATTTCCAGCTGTAGTTATTGCAGGTGAATCATCAATCTCTTTATTTGTAAACGGTGAGAAATTAAAATTAAATGTGCCCCCACAAAAAATCAATGGCGATCTTTATATCCCTTTCGAATTTTTTATAAAAGAACTGGATGCTGAAGTTGAATGGAAGTCTAACAATCAAGCAAATATACAAAATAAATTAATCAACTTAGATATTTATATGGATCGTAGTAAGATGTATTTAAATGGGTCCGCAATTGATATCAAAAATAAACCTATGATCATAGATGGAGCTGTTTTTCTACCTTTACATGTAATTAGTGAAAACTTTGGCTTAAAGTACATTTGGGACGCTTTAACCCAATCGATTTATATTTATAAAAATGTGAATGGTATACAAGTTTCAAGCACAAAAAAATCGAACCCGCAATTACAACCAATAAAAGATAATACAGTTACAAATTCACAATCAGATTCTCAATCGAATACAAACCCAGAACCTGAACCACAGCCAGCTACACCTGTAATTAGTGATAATATTGTAATTCCTACGAATAATGGGGAACCTACTATATACCAAATTGAAGTCTTGGACGATGAAATTGTTTTTCACGGGAATACAACGCTAGAATTTTCAAGCTTTTACTTACCAAACCCTGAGCGTATTGTGGTAGATTTTGAGAAAAGTTCTTTTAATTCATCATTTATAGATCAAGAAAGTGGAGTAGCTAGCGGAATAATTGAAGTGACTCATTCTGATATAAAATCCATTCGATATGCTATGTTTGAAGATCAATATCCTAGAATCGTCATTGATTTACATGAAAATATAGAGTATAGTATGATAGGAATTCCAGAAGATAATCAAGTAAAGGTATTATTAGGTGTGGCGAACACTGCTGCCGAAACAGGTAATGATCAATCAAACGACGAGATTATTGTAGATAATCCTTTCATTATAGTGATCGATCCTGGTCATGGAGGAGATGATCCTGGTGCAACGGGTAGTATTTCTTCAAGGGAAGAGAAATATTTCACACTCGAATTTGCACAGAAACTATATGATTTGCTTGATGCAGAGCCATGGTTTCAACCCTATATGACTCGATCGGATGATGTCAAAATTGAGTTGGATGATCGTGCTGAATTTGCAAATGAGTTAGGAGCAGATGCTTTTTTATCCATTCACGGGAATATTCATGAAAGATTGAATATTAGCGGTACAGAAACTTATTATTGGACTGATCGAGGATTAGATTTAGCTGAAACGATTCATAGCTATGTTGTTGAATCAGCGGGATTACCAGATAGAAGTATCAGAGAGGTAGAATATAGAGTGTTAAAGAACACGAATATGCCTGCTGTATTGTTGGAGATCGGTTATTTATCAAGTGAACATGATGAAGGTTTAATGTTATCAGATGAATTTCAATATCGTGTAGCTGAATCTATCGTGGAGTCATTAAAGGAATACTATTTGAATTAATAATGCTTAGCCAAGTGAACTCGTTTAAGCAAAGCTTAAACATCGTGAAATCAGATGGAGTTTCTACTCCACCTAGGGAGAAACCACCTATAGAGGTGGCGTCTTAACGCTGAAAATCATAGGGTCGGCTAATTTGGAGGAATCATGAACAAAAAAGAAATCAGGCGAGTGTTAGATACAATGGAGGATATGTTTCCAGACGCACATTGTGAGTTGAATCACGAGAATCCATTTGAGTTAACGATTGCTGTATTACTTTCAGCCCAGTGCACAGATGAGATGGTGAATAAAGTGACCGTTCATCTATTTAAAAAGTATAAAACACCTCAGGATTATTTGAATGTCCCTCTATCAGAACTAGAATCTGATATTAAAAAAATTGGATTATTTCGTAATAAAGCGAAAAATATACGCAAATTATGTGAAATGATTATTGAAAAATATAATGGTGAAGTACCTAAGTCACATAGTGAATTAGTAGAACTTCCTGGAGTTGGAAGGAAAACAGCAAATGTAGTGGTATCCAATGCATTTGGAGTGCCGGCAATTGCTGTAGATACACATGTGGAGCGAGTCTCTAAGCGATTAGCATTAGCCAATTGGAAAGATTCCGTTCTTGAAGTTGAAAAAAAGCTAATGAAGAAAATTCCTGAAGAAGAATGGACTCAAACACACCATAGGCTTATTTTTTTTGGAAGGTATCATTGTAAAGCTCAAAATCCATCATGTGATGTCTGCCCTTTACTTGATTTATGTAGAGAAGGAAAAAAAAGAATGAAAAAGAAAATCTAAGGAATGATAAGTAAAAAACTGTAAAGGTAGTGAAACCATGAAATGTATTACTGTGTACACAAAAAGCTTTGAAGAATTTTCAGATATTTTTGAAGAAATATTAAAAACTCCATTAGCTGAAGATGAAGAAAAAATGATTGAAGGGATTACTGTTAGTGATTCTGGTGAAGTTCCAGAACAATACATTGATCGTATGAGAGAAAAACCAGAAGTGGTTGTTATGAGAGTAAAAGAAGAGGATATAACTATATTTCAGCATGGAGAAGTATTTGAAATTTTAATACCAGAAAAGGAATCTGTGGTATAATATAAATATTATTTTTGAACAGAATACGATGATGATTCTGTTTATGTTTAATAAAAACTCGCCTGTATGGCGAGTTTTTATTAAACATGAGATTTTTCTAGTCATTACTTAAGCTGCAAATCACTGTAGAGATTGAACATTGATTAAAGGTTTGTAAGATTCTTAAAGGAGAAAGTGCTTTGAAAACAGTAGGGGAAACCATTGATAAATATATTGAAAATATACATAAGTTAAGAAGTCATATGAAACAGTCTGTTGAACAGGAGACAACGAATAAATTACTGCAATTAGCAGAAAAGTTGGAAGAAAAAGATTTATATATCACTTTTTGCGGTCATTTTTCCGCAGGAAAATCAAGTTTAATTAACAAGTTAAGTGGATATGAACTATTGCCTTCCAGCCCCATTCCAACGAGTGCAAATTTAGTGGCTATATCAAATGGTGAGCCTAAGGCAATCATTAACTATAGAAATGAACAAGAAAAGCGGAAGAGCTTGCAAAATATAAAATTAGAACAATTACAAGAATTTAGTAAAAATGGTTTAGAGATTGAATCTGTTGAAATTCAATATCCGATTCCCATGCTTAAAGAGCATGTTCATTTTTTGGATACACCTGGTATTGACTCTACTGATAAGGCCCATTTATTATCAACAGAATCGGCATTACACTTAGCAGACATTGTATTTTATGTAATGGACTATAATCATGTCCAGTCTGAAATCAACTTTGCTTTTGCTAAACGACTACAAGAACAAGGGAAGAAATTTATTTTTATTGTAAATCAAATAGATAAACATCTGCATCATGAATTACCATTTTCTGATTTTAAACAAAGTGTGAATCAAGCTTTTTCTAATTGGGACATTCATCCTGAAGCAATATTTTTTATCTCTGTAAAACATGACGATCTTTCATTAAATGAATTCAAACAACTTAAGTGGTATTTGACAAGATTAACGGAGATTCGAGACGAATTGATTATTTATAATGTGGAAAAATCAATTGAGTTCCTTTTGAGCGAACATATGAAGGAGTATAAGGAACAGAATCAATTAAAAAAGCAACAGTTCTCAAAAGAAGAGTATAAAGATAGTGATATTCTTTTGGAGAAATTGTCCGTCCTTACTAACCAAAGAAAAGACATTGAAGAAGCTTCAAACACATATTTGGATCAATTAAAACGTGAGCTTAGTGATATTTTAAAAAATGCAAACATCATTCCAGCTGGAACAAGAGATTTAGCCCATGATTTTTTACAAAGTCAACAACCTGGTTTCAAACTAGGTCTATTTGCTACGAGAGGGAAAATCCAAGCAGAACAGGAAAAGAGGTTACGACACTTCTTTGAAGATTTTTCTGAAAAGGTACAAGCTCATGTAACTTGGCATGTGAAGGATTTATTACGGAAACATCTAAATATGAATGTATCAAATGAACAAACAAAATCAGAAGTCTTAAATGAAATCGAACAAATAGATATAAAAATATCACCTGATTGGTTAGTGAATCAGGTGAATACCGGTGCAGCATTTTCAAATGAATATACATTAAATTATTCAAAGCATATTTCCGAGGAAATGAAGGCAATGTATCGTAAAAAAGCAATGGAAGTTGCAGGAACTTTAGCTGAATTAGCAAAGGAAACACATCAAGAGAAGTTAAATGAAGTACAGCATGAAATGAATCACATTCAAAATGAATTAGTGAATTTTAAAAAAATGCAGGAGCTTAACACTCATGAAGTGGAATATGGACAGCAATTATTTACTCTATTTCATTCTAAAATACAAGATATTAGTTTACCTAATTTAAAAGACTATACTCCTACTTTCTCTTCAACTGCTGATAAAAAGTTCGATACTGTTGAGGGAAAACAGGTGAATGAATCAAATGAAAAGATATTATTTAATTCTAAAACTGAGAGAAATCTAAACTCTAATTTTTCAAAACAGGAAAATATAGAAGAACTAAATAATACAGTGCATAAAATAAATACGGCATATGAAGTGATCAAGGATCTCCCTGCAATGAAATCATTAAGTAGATCATTACTAGAAAAGTCATATCGTTTAAACAATCGTAAATTTACAATTTCTTTATTTGGAGCTTTTAGTGCTGGTAAATCTTCCTTTGCAAATGCTTTGTTAGGAGAAAGATTGCTTCCTGTTTCTCCTAATCCTACAACAGCTACTGTGATTAAAATTATGCCACCGAATGATCATTGGTCACATGGATTTGCTAAAGTGAAATTGAAATCACAAGAAGTTTTCAAAGAAGAAGTTCAGTATGCGATGGATCTTTTAGGTTTTAAAAAAATGACATTAGATCAATCATTTCAAGAAATCTTAAAATTAAAAGCGAGTTCAATCCATCGTAAGGTAAAGCCCCATTATGGTTTTTTAAAAGCAGCTGCACATGGATGGAATGAAATGCAATCAAACTTAGGCAAGGAAATGAAAGTAGATTTGGGAGCTTTTCAAAGCTACGCAGCTGATGAAAATAAATCATGTTATGTTGAACATATTGAATTATATTACTCATGTCCATTTACAGATTCAGGTATGATCCTAGTAGATACTCCAGGAGCTGATTCTATAAATGCTCGTCATACAAGTGTAGCATTTGACTATATTAAAAATGCTGATGCGATTCTTTTCGTAACATACTATAATCATGCATTTTCTGGGGCAGATCGTGAGTTTTTGCTTCAATTAGGGAGAGTAAAAGATCAATTTGAACTGGATAAAATGTTCTTTATTCTAAATGCAGCTGACTTGGCTTCCTCTGATCAAGAACTAAGGGATGTAACAGAACATGTAACTCAAAATTTAATTCAACATGAAATTCGAAATCCAAGGATTTACCCATTATCTAGTATGAAAGCTATAGAAGGTAAGCAATCAGGTGATGAAAAAGTAGTGGTTGATTCAGGGATCGAAACGTTTGAATTAGATTTTATTAAGTTCACAAATGAAGAATTAACCAAAATTATCGTCCATTCAGCGAAAAATGAAATGAAAAGGGCGAAAAACATATTAGAACAATGGAAAAATAATGCCTTAGAAGAGGGAGAGATTAAGAAGAAAAAGGTTAAAATATTAGAAAAATCTAATGTTGAATTGAACGATTGGCTTTATCATTTTGAACTTTCTGAACCAGAAATAAAGTTACTCACAAAAGAAATAAAAGAGCTTTTATATTATGTTAAACAACGAGTGATGTATCGTTTTGGGGAATTGTATAATGTATCCTTTCATCCAACCGATTTTCAATTAACTCGAAAAGTAGATGTAAAACAAGCATTAGCCTCTGCTTGGAATGAGTTAATTCATTTAATGTCTATGAATTGCTCACAGGAAGTTCTAGCTACCACGCTTAGAATCGAAAAAGTAATGAATTATCAAATTAAAGAATTGAATAAACAAATTCTTCAACAAATAGCTTTAAAGCTGCCTCAGTATGAAACAGAAGTCTTTTCTTTTCAGAATTTTGGGACCCCTACTATTAAGGAGTCGTTGGATCATGCAGAGATTGATATGAGTTGGTTGGTAAAGCAATTTAAAAATCCGCAGGCATTCTTTGAAGGGAAAGGAAAAGACAAACTTAAGTTAGAATTGGAAAAGGTAATCAATCCAGTCGTTGAATCATATATTCGAGAACATGAAGATTTATTAATTCAACATGTATTAGAAGATATGAAAAAATGGATCAAACAATTGGTGGAAAAACAGAAGGCTGATGTTCAAGAACATATAGAAGGTTTGACCTCTGCATTAGAGATGAAGCTAAATGTTGCGGAAATTGAAATGAAGATTGAAAAACTTAGAAAAACTGTCTAAGGGATGAAAGATTCACCACCTCTATAGGTGGTATCTTCAAATCAGGTGGAGTAAAGTCTCCATCTGATATCTTGATGTTTAAGTTTTGCTTAACGAGTTCACTTGTGTTCTATAAAAATTAATCGATTGTATTTCTTTTTCCTTTATTATTTATATTTATTTTGTTCTGATGATATTGATTAGAACGTATGACATTTTCGTCATTTATGATATTAATGCCAGAACTATCATTCTGCTTAACTGTATTTTTATCAACTAAATTCTTATTCCCCTCAAGGCTAAGTCCATGATTATTGTTGTTGGTTAATAAATTTTGAAGAATACGGCTTTTAGTTTCTTTTTCTTTTGAAGAAAAGACCTCGATTCCATTTTTTTTATTATACTTGCTTTCATTTCCTAACAATAATGAATTTGAGTCAACTTCAAATCCATCATCTTCATTTTGAATTGATTTATTCCAAAATAAGTAATTGAGATTTTTTTCAGAATCAAATCCATCCTCCCCATTATTGGAAGATGTATTATATATAAACGTATTACATTCATTATCTGATAAAAAGCCATCAAAACGGTTGCTGGTTGATATATTGTTAAATGCCAGATTATGTTTTCCTTGAATATTTACACCACAATCTTTGTTGTGACTCGATGTACTCTTCATGATAAAATTGTGATTTCCAAGGACAAGAATCCCATCTCTTTCATTTTCAATGGATTCACATTGTAACACTACATTATGATATGCACCATTTTCTATACACAAACCATCAGATTGATTTGCTGTAATTTTAATGTGACTTAGAATATTCTCATTTTGCTGAATAAAGACACCAAATCGACTGAATTTTTGAATCGTGATGTTTTCTATCGTAATGAAATTCGAAGCTTGAATATTAAATCCATCTATGTTTGAACCAAGATTTGTTCCATCTATGATGGTTTTTCCTATCCCAGAACCAATGATCCGAATTCTATTTTTGCCCACTCCAATATTCACTGCTTCGTTAAATAATCCAGCTGCAATATAGATGGTATCACCTTCTCTAGCTGCATTGATAGCGTCTGAAATTGAAGGCTCATCCTCAGGTACATTAATAATCATAGTGGATCCTCCTCTTATTTTTCTCTTTCAGTTTCATCCAAAGTGCAACTACCCTTCTGTCTTTCTCTTTCAGTTTCATCCAATCAGCGAGTTTTCTTTATACTTTAACAAATATAATAGTTTTTTAATGAATAAAGTATAAGTGCAACTACCCTTCTGTTTTTCTCTTTCAGTTTCATCCAATCAGCGAGTTTTCTTTATTATATTCAGAACGATCAAAAAGGTCTTTTTCTAAATAAAAATGGGTGTTTGAGGAGAAGGGAGAAAAAAGGTGATGAATTTGCTTTGATCTTTTCCTAAAAAAATAATACATACGTTTCTTGTGGTGGATTGTTTGCAAATGATATAAAGAATTAGTAAGATAAATAACATACTTACTTACGTTTTTACATTGATTTAAGGAGGAAGAACTTTGAAATCGTCACGTTTATTATGGTCTGTTATTTTATTAGTAGCTTTATTAACTACATCAATTTTTATTTATGGATTTGTGAATGCAATTCAAACGGTCGTGTATCCAGAAGGATCAAATTTGACAACTCCTGAAGAAGAAATTATAGAAGATATTTCTCCAGCCGATGATGAAATTGTAATTTTATCCTTAGGTGACTCACTAACAGAGGGTACAGGGGATAGAAGTGAGAATGGATATGTAGGAGTAGTAAGAAACCTTTTAGAAAAAAATGAGGAAAAACCAGTATTTCTTCATACTTTTGCAGTTGATGGTTATACAACATCACAATTGTTTGATTTTATTTCTACACAAAATGGTACACGGACGTCTATTATGCAAGCAAACTTAATCTTAATGACGATTGGTGGGAATGATATGTTTTCACCTGGTGAAGAAATAATTATAGAAAATGCTCGTGAGTTTATGCCTAATGCACTTGAAAACTTAGATAAGATATTTGCAGAACTTCAAACTTTGAATTCAGAGGCAGATATTATTTATGTAGGGTTATATAATCCTTTTACAGAGATTGATAAGGATGGGGAAATCTCTTTATTTGTTCAAGAATGGAACAATGAAGTATTTAAATTGACAACGAAATATAAACAAGTTTTATTTATTCCTACTTTTGATTTGTTTTATAAAAATACCAAAAACTATTTATCTTCAGACATTTATCATCCAAATGAAGAAGGTTATAAAAGGATCGGAGAAAGAATTGTGAATGCCTTGAAATAATGTATAATATACTTATTTTTATCTTTTATCTATGATAGGAGGTTCGAATGATGGGAAAAAAACAAACACCTGTATTATCTGTTAAACATTTAAAGAAAAAAATCAGTAAAAAATGGATTATTAAAGACATTTCTTTTGATATTTATGAAGGTCAAATTTTTGGATTTTTAGGACCCAATGGTTCAGGAAAAACGACAACAATTAGAATGTTAGTAGATTTAATTCGTCCTACTGAAGGTTCAATCTATGTGTGCGGAAAAAATGTACAAACTGAACATGATGAAGCTTTAAAAAATATTGGCTGTATTGTAGAGAATCCAGAACTATATTCATATTTAACAGGTTGGGAAAATCTAGAGCATTTTGCGGCTATGTTGCCGAATATATCACATCAAAGAATTCAAGAGGTAGTTGAAATAGTAGGTATGGATCAGCGCATTCATGACAAAGTGAAAACATATTCACTTGGCATGAGGCAAAGATTAGGTATAGCTCAAGCTTTATTAGGGAAACCAAGACTTCTTATATTAGATGAGCCTACAAATGGACTAGATCCTCAAGGAATAAAAGAATTAAGAATTTTTATTAGAAATTTGGCAAAAGAAGGTCTGAGCTTATTTATATCTAGCCATTTATTAAGTGAAATTCAACTGATGTGTGATCGAGTAGCGATTATTAGAAGGGGCGAAGTGATTGCAGTCGGGGATGTAGATGAACTTCTTGAGCAATCGAGCAGTACGGTGTTATGGGGAATGTCTCCTGTTGAACAAGGAAAAAAGGTGTTGCAATCATTTCAATCCGTTGAACTAACGCAAATTAACGATATGGAAATAGATTCATCTCTCGATTCGTATACAGTTGCTGCGCTAATGAATCCAGAGGAAATTTCTAAAGTAAACGAACAGATGGTCAGATCAGGTGTACAAGTAACAAGCATTGAAATCAAAAAACCATCATTAGAAGAATTATTTTTAACATTAACGGAGGGTGAGAAAATTGATTAACATTTACCCTTTAGTTCGTAACGAAGTACTGAAAATATGGAAGAAGAAAAGGTTCTTCGTCATCGTAGTCATTTTAGCAGTACTCATTCCAATTTTTACTTATGCACAACTGCGTGTTGCTTTAAATGTTCAGAAACAAATGGGAACAGAAGATTGGCGAATTGTTGTTCAACAACAAATTCAAGATTATGAGAATCGTGTCAGCAGCCCTAGGTTGCAAGAAGAGTGGAAACGTTGGTATATAGTTGAGATTCAAAGATTACAGCTTCATTTAGATCAAAATATAGATCCAAGATCTCCGAATGGAGTCACATTTACGAATCAGTTTGTGGCAAATTCAGTAGGTTTATTTTTACCACTTCTGGTGCTTGTCATTGTTGCGGATTTAGTCGCTGGAGAGCATTCTTCAGGTACGATAAAGTTGTTATTAACAAGACCTATAAAAAGGTGGAAGGTGTTATTAAGTAAATACATAGCCTTAACCATGTATGTCTCGATTACCGTGCTATTATTAGCCGTCATGAGTTATCTCATCTCAGGTCTTGTATTTGGTTTCGGTGGTTGGATGCAGCCAGTATTAACTGGATTTGAAGTGATTGGATCAGAATTGAATTTAAATAATATTAACATTATCCCGCAATGGCAATTCCTTATAATGGAATTAGGGTTAGCATGGTTTTCATCTTTAGTAGTAGCTTGTCTAGCTATGATGGTTTCCGTACTAGTTAGAAGTATAGCAGCTGGAATGGGAATTATGCTAGCTACATTGATAGCAGGTACCATTTTAACCAATATGGTTTCTTCTTGGGAAAGTGCAAAATATTTTTTCATGGTGAATTTACAAACAGTTTCGTACTTATCTGGTGCTGTACCACCAATTCAAGGCCTAACGCTTTCATTTTCTCTTATTAACTTAAGTGTATGGACGTTAATCTCCATTGTAATCTCATTTGTAGTATTTACGAAACGAGATATATTAAATTAAAGTTTTAGTTATATACTTGTTTTTTCACGATTCAACAAAATATTTAAATTCATGGTATAATGCTAAATATCGTTTGAAGTAATTGGCAAGGGGGCGACAAAGATTGGAACAAATCGATTTATTTTCGGAGCCAAAAGAAAAACAATCTGAATATGGCGCGGATGATATCCAAGTATTAGAAGGGTTAGTTGCCGTCCGTAAAAGACCTGGGATGTATATAGGAAATACAGGCAATTCAGGATTACATCACTTAGTTTGGGAGATAGTGGATAACGCGGTAGATGAACATCTAGCAAAATTTTGTGATCAAATAGATATTACTATACATAAGGACGAATCCATTACAGTTTTTGACCATGGGCGAGGTATACCAACAGACATGCACAAAACAGGGATTCCAACACCACAAGTCGTATTTACAATTTTACATGCAGGTGGAAAGTTTGGAGGCGCAGGATATAAAAAATCTGGAGGTCTTCATGGTGTAGGCGCATCCGTTACAAATGCATTATCAGAATGGTTGGAAGTTGAAATATATCGAGATGGAAAAATACATAAACAACGTTATGAATACTGGATAGATAAAGAAGGTAAGGAACACGTTGGAGAGCCTGTCACACAATTAGAAGTGATTGGTAATACACGTAGAACGGGTACAAAGGTTACCTTTAAGCCAGATCACAAAGTATTTAAAAACGGAACTCATATCCAATATGATACATTAGCTGAACGTTTACAGGAAATTGCCTTTCTAAATTCAGGATTAAAAATAAATTTAAAGGATGAACGTACAACTGAAGAAGTTACGTTTGATTATAGTGGTGGAGCGAAGCAATTTGTTGAATATTTAAATGAAAATAAATCTGTCTTACATGATGTCATTCATTTTCATGGTGATAAAGATGATATCGAAGTTGAGATAGCCATTCAATACAATGACGGTTTTACTGAAACGATTGCATCTTATGTAAATTCAATTCCTACACGTGGTGGAGGAACACATGAAACAGGTTTTAAAACAGCATATACAAGAATTATGAATGAGTATGCTCGAAAATCTGGTTTGTTAAAAGAAAAAGATAAAAACTTAGAAGGCTCAGATTTACGAGAAGGTCTAATGGTTGTAATCAACATTAAAATGGGGGACGTAGAATTCGTAGGGCAGACGAAGGATCAACTAGGAAGTAGTTCTGCTAGAAGTGCTACTGATGCTGTTGTAGCAGATAATATGGCTGTTTTTCTTGAAGAGAATCCTAAAGTTTCACAATTGCTGATTAAAAAATCTGTTCAAGCAGCTAAGGCTAGAGCTGCTGCTAGAAAAGCTAGGGAAGAGGTTCGATCTGGAAAAAAAGGAAAAAGTCAAAGCTCTAACCTGGGTGGAAAGTTAACACCTGCACAATCTAAAGATTACTCACGTAACGAAATCTTTATCGTTGAGGGAGATTCTGCAGGAGGATCTGCAAAACAAGGTAGAGATTCAAAACATCAAGCCATTCTGCCTTTAAAGGGGAAACCAATGAACCCTGAAAAAGCAAAACTTGCAGATATATTGAAAAATGAAGAATATCGGGCTATTATCGCTGCTATTGGAGCAGGAGTTGGACCTGACTTTGAAATAGAAGAAAGCAACTATAGCAAAATTATTATCATGACAGATGCCGATACAGATGGAGCACATATTCAAGTATTGCTTCTTACGTTTTTTTATCGTTATATGAAACCTCTTGTAGATGCTGGGAAAGTATATATTGCACAACCGCCTTTATTTAAAGTGACCAAAAAAGGAAGAAAGACATCTATGAAATATGCTTGGTCTGAGGAACAGCTGCAAGTCATATTAAAAGAATATGGAAAAAATGTTGAGTTGCAAAGATACAAAGGTTTAGGTGAAATGAATCCGGATCAACTATGGGAAACAACGATGGACCCTGCTTTAAGAACCTTATTACAAGTACAAATTGAAGACGCTGCTATGGCAGAAAAAAGAGTATCCACCTTGATGGGGGATAAAGTAGATCCAAGGAAAAGATGGATTATTGAAAATGTAGACTTTACGAAGTTTGATGAATAGAGGGGATAACATGAGCCAAGTTGAACAGTTTTTACCTGCTTTTCTTGAAGAAGTGGTAGGAGACAGATTCGGTAGATATTCAAAATATATCATTCAAGATCGCGCCATCCCAGACGTTCGGGATGGGTTAAAACCGGTGCAAAGACGCATTCTTTATGCGATGTATGAAGCAGGTAATCATTCGGACAAGCCATATCGCAAATCAGCAAAAACTGTTGGGGATGTAATGGGGAATTATCATCCTCACGGTGATTCTTCTATTTATGATGGAATGGTGCGTATGGCGCAATCGTGGAAGATGGGTCATGTTTTAATTGATGGACACGGCAATTGGGGTTCTATGGATGATGATCCACCAGCAGCTATGCGTTATACAGAAGCTCGTTTATCTTCTATTGCAATTGAACTGTTACGAGATATTGAAAAGGACACTGTATTATTCAAAGATAATTTTGATAATACGATGAAAGAACCTGTCGTATTACCTTCTCGTTTTCCCAACTTGTTAGTAAACGGGGTTAGTGGTATTTCTTCTGGTTTTGCAACTGAAATACCTCCTCATAATTTAGGTGAAGTCATTGAAGCTTGTATCGACTTAATTGATAACCCTCAATTAACATTAGAAGATTTAATGAAAAAGATAAAAGGTCCAGACTTCCCTACAGGTGGCATCATCATGGGGGAAAAGGGTCTTAAAGATGCATATACAAATGGTAAAGGGAAGATATTCCTGAGAGCCAGAACAAACATTGAAGACTTAAAGGGTGGTAAACAGCAAATTGTGATTACCGAAATCCCTTATCAAGTTGTAAAATCTCGTCTAGTTACTGCAATGGAAAATATCCGATTAGAGAAAAAAGTAGAGGGTATTGCTGAAGTTCGTGATGAAAGTGGACGAGACGGACTGAGAATTGTAGTTGAACTTAAGAAAGAGGCGAATGCAGAAGGAATTTTAGCTTACTTGCTTAAGAAAACAGATTTACAAATTAACTATAACTTTAATATGGTTGCCATTGTAAATAAAGCGCCGAAACAGTTAGGTTTAAAAGCGATCCTTGAGGCTTATATAGAACATCAAAAAGAGGTTGTGACTTATCGATCTCAATATGATTTGAAAAAAGCACAGGATAAAGCTCATGTCCTTGAAGGACTTGTTAAAGCATTAAATATCCTAGATGATGTCATTGAAACCATAAAAGCGTCCAAAAACCGTCAGGATGCACAGCAGAATTTAGTTGCGAAATTTGATTTCACTGAAAGACAAGCAGATGCTATTTTAACATTGCAGTTATATCGTTTAACAAACTTAGAAATCACTTCTTTAGAAAAAGATTTAGTAGATGTTAATAAAATCATTGCTAAACTAACTGCTATATTACAAAGTCCAAAGAAATTAATGAACGTCATTAAAAAAGAATTAACAGAAATCTCTAAGAAGTACGCCATTGAACGAAGATCAGACATACAAGAGGAAGTTGAAAAGTTAGAAGTGAACTTAGAGGTTATGGTTACTCCTGAGGACGTGCTTGTTACCGTTTCAAAGGAGGGATACATTAAACGCAGCAGTTTATTATCCTTTACACGTTCTGGTGGTGAACTTGAAAGTACAGGTTTAAAAGAAGGCGATATGGTTCGTTTTATTAGAGAAGTAAATACTATAGAGAACTTACTTATCTTCACAAAGAGTGGACAGTACTACATGTTACCTGTCCATCAAATCCCAGAATACAAATGGAAGGACAATGGTACTGCGATTGTAAATGTGATCCCTATAGATAAAGAGGATCAAATCGTGAATGTCATCCCTGTTAAAGATTTTGAAGAAGAGGGTAAATCCATTGTATTCGTAACGAAATATGGACAAGTGAAACGGAGTTTATTGAAAGATTATGCAACGAAACGCTCTATTGGAATAGTAGCGTGTAAACTGAATAACCAAGATCAAATTATTGATGTACAATTAAGTGATGAATTGGGCGATTTATTATTAGTTACTAAACTTGGCATGAGCATTCGCTTTAGAGAAAATGAAGTGAAATCGATGGGAAGAGTATCAGCAGGTGTAAAAGGAATCCAGTTAAAAGAGCTTGACGAGGTCATTGCAGCTGCTTGGATTAAAGATAATGATTCAGGTGAAATATTTGTTATATCTGAACGTGGATATGGCAAAAGCACATTAGTTTCGGATTATATGTTGCAAGGACGCGGAGGTAAAGGGGTTATCAGCTTCGAATTCAAAACTGGTAAACGAGTTAGATCCAATGGATATCAATTAATGTATGCCTGTCTGATTAAGGAGCCAGAAAATTTGAATGTCATACTTAGCAACGGTGAAAAATATCAATTTACAACGCAGTCAGCACCTATACAAGAACGTAAATCAACTGGTAAGCAGCTAATACCTGTGACTAAAGAAGAACATGTTACGGATGTAGTGAAATTGTCCAAGTTGTAAGAAAAATAAAATTAAAAATGGAATACACTTCCAGTAGAAAGAAGAACATCAGAAAGTCGGATAAAGGAAAAATCACGTCCGGTTTGATGAGGAGGGGCTGGGAAGCCAGTCCATTACTCTAGGAAGAAATATTAGTTGGCAATCCCTCCAGTGAACACTGTATTGAGTGAATTAAGGTGATGGGTCATCTCCTCGAAATACCCTTCTAACAAAGGGTATGTGTTTGCAGGTAGGATCTCATCATCTTTTGTTGTAACTATTTTTTCAATTGGCAATATTCTAAAATTTCTTTTGTTGTTTGATACATATTTATGTACCCAAGTTGGAATCGTTTCAATAAGAGCCAATTCTATTTTATTTTCTGGAAAATGTTTTCGGATCTGTACTTTGAAGATCACTCCAACATCTGTGTATTTAGCTGTTCCTTGGTCAGGTCCTTGATTGGAGATGAAGTTTCCCATTGAATAAATAACCACTCCTTTTTTCTTATCTCCATCATAACCTTCAAGTTCTAAAATTTCATAAGGTTGAACTACATGAGGATGACTACCTAATATAATATCTGCCCCTGCTTTAATTAAATGTTCAGCGATTTTCTTTTGAGTTTCATTTGGTGTTCTTTTATATTCTGTTCCAAAATGTACTGAAACTGTAACAACATCTGCCCCTGAGTCTTTTAGTTTTTGAATATCATTAGACATTTTTTCAGGATCAATTAGGTTAACTAAATAATCTTTCCCCTCTGGAATAGGAATTCCGTTTGTTCCGTATGTATAAGCTAAAAACCCCATATTAATTTCATTTTTTGAAATCATTAATAAACTTTGTCCATCCTCTTTTGAAGCTGCAGTTCCTGTGTAATAAATATCTCGTTCATCTAAAAAATGCAATGTTTTGATAATACCATTTTCACGTCGATCCAAAGAATGGTTGTTTGCAGTGGTAAGTACATTAAATCCAGCATTTTTAAGTGCATCTGCTAATTGCTCAGGGGCATTAAATTGAGGGTATCCAGAATAACCCATTTCTTTACCCGCAAGTGGAGTTTCAAGATTACCAACAATCCACTCCCCTTCAAGAAATAAATCTTTTACTTCTGTGAAATAAGAATCGAACGAATATTGGCCAGTTTCGTTATTATATCCATGAGAGATTTGTGGGTAATGCATCATAATGTCTCCAACTGCAAAAAGTTCCGCTGATGTAGAGTAAGCCAAGGGTTGTTGATTTAATCGTACGTAATTTCTTTTAGCGACTGCTTTTTTAATGTCATTAAATTGTTCATTTTCACCTAATGTAAGTTCATCAATAAATTCCTCTTGTTGTATGTCATCAGCAGTGAAAGTATTGCTGCAACCAGATAAGATAATTAATGTGATAAGTATTATTTTTTTCATAGTTACCTTCTCTTTTTTTAAAATAGAATATCCTTTTATCTTATTTTGGCTTCAAAATGATTAAAAATACAACGAGTGTGGAATTTAAAGGATATATCATTGCTGATATTTTACATAAAGATTAAATATCTGGCAATAGTTAAAAATTACGATTTAATTTCCTCCCATATATTCCAAGGATATACGGATGGAGGAGTGGAAAAAAATTCAATATCTTTTTTTAAAGTTGGATGTGAAAAGCTGATTCTATTTGACCATAATGCAATCTGTTGATTCTTTTTATTGATTTTCTCTCCATACTTTTGATCTCCATATAAAGGACATCCTATTTCAGAAAATTGAACTCTAATTTGATGTGAGCGTCCAGTATGTAAACGAATTTGTACTAAGCTTAATCCATTGTTAGATCCTTTTACTTCATATTCAAGTATGGCTTCTTTACTATTCTTCTCACTTTTTGCAACGCTGAATACTTTATTTATAGACGAATCTTTTTTTAAATAGTGAATTAATTTCCCCTTTTGTTTACTTGGTGCTCCATGAATAACTGCTATATATTCTTTTTGCAACTGATGTGTGCGAATAGCATTAGATAATCGTGAAGCAGCTTTAGAAGTTTTTGCAAAAACCATTACTCCTCCAACGGGGCGATCAAGCCTGTGAACTAACCCTAAATATACATTTCCCGGTTTATTATATCGTTTTTTTACGTCTTGTTTTAATAAATTTAATAAATCTGGATCTCCTGAAATGTCTTTCTGTGTTGGGATATTTATAGGTTTTTCTACAATAAGAATATGATTATCCTCGAAAATAATCGGTATAGGATTAATTTTATCCATACAAACCTCCAATTTCAATAGTTTTAGCTTGTCCAATTTTACAAACAATTCCTGCCTTAGGCAAGTTTTATATAGAATATAAATTAAAATATAAAGGGGTGCGTATAAGTTTAATTATAACGCACCGGGGAAATTAGAGTATAACAGTAAAAAATGATTTGATTTAATAAAAGTTACTTATATAAAAAAGCCTCCGGGAGCTCCACTGCCACCAGGAGTTCCACTGCCAGTAGGAGCACCACCGCCACCAGGAGTCCCGCTACCACTTAATAAGCCACCTAAACCACCGCCGCCGGATCCGCCGCCACCGAGCATACCACCTAACAATCCACCGAGACCGCCACCACCGCCGGACCCGCCGCCACCGAGCATACCGCCTAATAAACCTGGTAACATTCCACCGAGACCGCCTCCACCGCCGGATCCACCGCCTCCACCGCCGAGCATACCGCCTAATAAACCTGGTAGCATTCCTCCGAGGCCACCGCCACCGGATCCACCACCAGATCCGCCGCCACCGAGCATGCCTCCAAGAAGACCTCCTAAGCCTCCACCGCCAAGTTTACCCATACCTAACATACCTTTCAATAATAAAGGTAATAAAAATTTGGTCTGTGCTTTATTTCCGCTTCTTGGACTGATGTATATAGTTCCACCTTTGACTTTAACTAGTTTTCCAACATATAACGTTCCATCTTTTTTGATGGCATAAATATCTTTGCCAATAAGCTTATTAACTTCTCTTTTAGATATAGTTGGTTTTTTGGAATGTTTTTTGTTTTTCTTGCTTTTCTTTGTTTTTTTATATTTTTTTGTCATTTAATAGTTCACTCCCTCCGTACAATATTTATCCGGTATTGATTGTCCGTAAGATTTTATTGTCTACATCTTAATGCGTTCTCCATTTATTGTATGTTGCACGTTTTAAGGTGGTATGGACATTCGTTTAGATTAACTAAATTGTACATTTGTCTATATAGATAATGAACTTCTAACATGCGTGAATAAGACTTCATTTGGAAGGAGGCTCAGTTCATATTTTTGTAGAAAAATTTTCTCATATTACGATTATTAAGTTCATACATATAAAAAGAAGTTTTGGGAGCATGGTTATATTATTACAATTGGTTAGTTTTAAAAGGAGTTGAATTTATGATAGGTTTGCTTCCAACAATTGATTACTTAGATCTATTTAAAGAGGGGAATTTGATTCATGCCTATAAAGTCTTTGGAGCACATTTAGAATGTGAAGGTGAAGAAATTGGGGTTCGTTTTACCGTTTGGGCACCTCACGCAAAAGATGTTAGAGTCGTTGGGGATTTTAATGACTGGAGCGGTAAGAATCACAGGATGCAAAAGATAGAAAACACTGGAGTTTGGAGTTTGTTTATTCCTCAGTTATTTGACGGCACATTATACAAATATGAGATACACACGAATAAAGATGAAGTATTACTTAAATCTGATCCATATGCCTTTTATTCTGAAAAAAGACCTCAAACAGCATCCATTGTAAAAACATTAGACGACTATGAATGGCATGATGATAAATGGATAAATGAAAAACGTCATAAAAATGTACTGAATAATCCACTCAATATATATGAGGTACACTTAGGTACTTGGAAAAGGGAGAATAATGAGACTTTATCTTACTTTGAAATAGCAAATAAACTTATTGAATATGTTGTGAGTATGGGTTATACCCACATTGAACTTTTACCCATTATGGAACACCCCTTTGATCGATCGTGGGGTTATCAAGTTACAGGATATTACTCTATAACTAGCCGTTATGGTACGCCAGAACAATTTATGTATTTTGTAGACCGTTGCCATCAAAATGGAATTGGGGTTATTTTAGATTGGGTTCCTGGTCATTTTTGTAAGGATGATCATGGATTGAGAGAGTTTGATGGCACACCCTTATATGAATATAAAGATGTAATGAAAGCTGAAAAACCTTCATGGGGCACATTGAGTTTTGATTATAACAAACCAGAGGTTGTATCTTTTCTCATTTCCAATGCGCTGTTTTGGATGGATGTATATCATATAGATGGATTCAGAGTAGACGCTGTGGCCAGTATGATTAGTTTGAATTTTGACAATCCTCAGGGGGCGCATATAAAGAACAAACAAGGTGGTACCGAGAATATAGAAGCCATTTCTTTTATTAAAAATCTGAATGAAACTGTATTTCGTCATTATCCTAATGCATTAATGATGGCAGAAGATTCTTCAGATTGGCCTTTGGTTAGTGCTCCAACCTATGTCGGAGGATTAGGGTTTAATTTTAAATGGAACATGGGTTGGATGAACGATATGTTGCGTTATATGGCAACAGATCCTATTTATAGACCTTATGAACATAGGTTAATTACCTTCTCATTACTTTATACGTATTCCGAGAATTATATTTTACCCTTTTCACATGATGAAGTCGTTCATGGAAAAAAATCCATGTTAAATAAAATGCCAGGTAATTATTGGGAGAAATTTGCTAATTTAAGATTACTTTATTGTTATCAAATGGCTCATCCTGGAAAAAAGCTTACTTTCATGGGCAGTGAAATTGCACAATTTGATGAATGGAAAGACTTGGAACAAATAGATTGGATGTTATTAGATTTTGATATGCATCAGATGTTTCAGCAATTTGTAAAAAGTTTAAATTCTTTCTATAAACAAGAGTCCGCATTATGGGAGTCAGATTTTCATCATTCCGGTTTCATGTGGATGGATGCGGATAATGAAAAAGAAAGCATTATTTCATTTATTAGAAAAGGGAGGTGTGAGGAGGAAGTCATCCTTGTCGTTTGTAACTTTACACCATTAGTGCACGAAAGTTATGCCGTTGGAGTTAATATGCCTGGAATTTATGAAGAAGTATTTAATAGTGATGATGTGAAATTTGGAGGAACAGGGCAGAAGAATGGAAGGGTTAAAGCGGATTTGAAAGCTTGTCATTTTCAAAACTTTAGTATTCAATTAACGGTTCCTCCACTTGCAACTATCATGTTTAAAAGAATACCTGCTACATCTAAAGAAATAAAATAGTTTTATTATTTTTTATTGTTACGAATAGGGAGAGATAAAATGAGATCAAAAGAATGTATAGCCATGCTGCTAGCAGGTGGGAAGGGGAATAGATTAGGTGCGTTAACCTACAAATTAGCAAAACCTGCAGTGTTTTTTGGAGGGAAATATAGAATTATTGATTTTACACTCAGTAATTGTACAAATTCTGGGATTGATACAGTAGGTGTCCTAACCCAATATCAGCCTTTGGCACTAAATTCATATATTGGAGTGGGAAAACCTTGGGATCTTGAACGTGAAGATGGGGGTGTGACTATTCTCCCTCCTTATGTAAAACAAAATGGAGGGGATTGGTATAGTGGAACAGCGGATTCAATTTATCAAAACATCGATTTTATTGAACAGTATAACCCTAAATACGTACTAGTTATTTCTGGTGATCATATATATAAAATGAACTATGAATTGATGTTAAACTATCATATACAAAAAAATGCAGAAGCAACAATTGCGACCATTCGCGTGGATTGGAAAGAGGCGAATCGTTTCGGTATTATCCATACGAATGATGAAGAAAGAATCATTTCGTTTTCTGAAAAGCCTAAGAATCCTAATAGCAATCTTGCATCCATGGGCATTTATATTTTTAATTGGGATACTTTAAAAGAAAATTTAATTTCTGATGCAAGTAATAGCAATTCAACTCATGATTTTGGAAAAGACATTATACCAGGGATGTTGGGCAACGAATATGCTTTGTACGCTTATTCTTTTGAAAATTATTGGAAAGATGTAGGTACTGTTGATAGTTTATGGGAAGCACATATGGATTTATTAAAAGAAGACTCACTGCTGAATTTAAATGATAAAGAATGGAAGGTTTACTCAAGAAATTTAAATCAACCTTCACAGTTTATTTCTTCAAAAGCCAAAGTGAGAAATAGTTTAGTGAATGAGGGGTGTACTGTATTTGGAGAAGTTGAAAATTCAATCCTTTCGTATGGGGTCAATGTAGAAGAAGGTAGTGAAATTAGGGATTCTGTGATTATGCCAAATGTAAAGATTGGGAAGAATGTGACAATTCACCGATCTATTGTAGGTGAAGGTGCGGTTATCCATGATCACAGTGTTGTAGGGGATCAGAAGGAAATCACTTTAATCAAACATCGTGAGATCGTTACTTAACTCTAATTCATATGAAAGGGTGAAGCTTCTATGAAAAATGTGATGGGCATCATTAATCTGGTCAATGAGATAGACCAACTTGAAGAGTTAACCTACAACAGATGTATTGCTTCAACTCCTTTTGGGGGCAGATATCGATTCATTGATTTTATCCTATCTAGTTTTGTGAATTCAGGTATTCATAAAGTATGCATGTTTACTCAGAAGAAATATCGTTCCTTGATAGATCATATAGGTTCAGGCAGGGAATGGAATTTGGATCGTAGACAGCATGGGTTGACGGTATTACCTCCACTTTTTGAAGAATCGAAAGAAGAAAACAAAGGCGATTTACATTATTTTTATGATCATAGAGATTATTTTTTTCGAAGTAAAGTAGATTTTGTGATCCTAGCAAAATCTCACATGGTTTGTAATATAGACTTTGATCCCATACTAAAGTTTCATAAAGATCATAATGCACAAATAACACTATTATATAAAGACAACAAAGATGAACAATTTTCTCTAGCTCGTCCTATTAAAGTGAGTTCGGATCAAATCTTAACTTCAATTGAGGTAAATCAAACAAACGTAACAAGTGATCAAATTAGTATGGAAATGTTTCTAATGAAAAAGGATCTCTTTCTAGATTTAGTAGAAACCTCAATCGCTAGTGGTTGGACTAATTTTATTGAAGATGCAGTGATCAAAAATCTAGATTTATTGAATGTATATGGATACAAATTTGCAGGTCATTTGGGCATTATGAATACAGTTCAAAGCTATTACAAAAACAGTATGGATTTATTGGAGATGTCTCTATTTCATTCAATATTTCATCAATCTCATTCTATTTATACAAAAACAAAAGATGAAGCTCCTGCTGCTTATAAATCTGACGCCCTAGTCTCAAATTCTTTAGTAACAAATGGATGTATGATAGAAGGTACAGTTGAAAATAGTATTTTATTTAGAAGTGTTGAGGTCGGAAAGGGAGCTCGGCTCAAAAACTGTATTATCATGCCTAACACTGTAATTCAACAAAACGTGAATTTAGAAAATGTGATTTTAGATAAACATGTGATTATAAATATGGATAAGAAAATTATAGGTGATCCAAGTACTCCATGTATAGCAGAGAAGTTAAAAATAATTTGAGAGGAGGTAAAGTATATCATGAATATACTATTTGTTGCTTCAGAATCAGACCCCTTTGTGAAGTCAGGAGGACTGGGTGAAGTGATTGGCTCTTTGCCAAAACAAATCAAAAAGAAAGGTGCAGATATCCGGGTGATTCTGCCCAAATACGAAGATATTCCAGAAAAATTTAAGAATAAAATGACTACAATAACTGATTTTACTATCCAACTTGATTGGAGAAGTCAGTATTGTGGTGTTCAAGAGCTTCAAGAAAACGGTATTCATTATTATTTTATAGATAATGAGTTTTATTTTAAGAGACCAGGCTTGTATGGTTATGGAGATGATGGTGAACGGTTTGTTTATTTTAATAAGGCTGTTTTAGAAGCTATTCCTCACCTAGATTTCATTCCAGATATTATTCATTGTCATGATTGGCAAGCTGGATTGATTCCGATTTGTTTAAAAGCGCAATACGCCGATAAACTATTGTATAAAAATATAAAAACTGTATTCACAATTCATAATTTAAAATATCAAGGGATTTTTCCAAAAGAATTGTTGAAGAGTTTAACGGATCTTGAAGATCGTTATTTCACTAAAGATTCACTTGAATTTTTTGATCAAGGTAATTGTATGAAAGGTGCGATTATATATTCAGATATTATAACAACAGTTAGTCATACCTACGCAGAAGAGATTCAAACTCAAGATAATGGAGAACAATTGGAAGGTGTCATTGAAAAAAGGAAAAAAGATTTATACGGAATTTTAAATGGAATAGATGTAAAAAGCTATAATCCTGTTACTGATCCAAATGTAAGAGTAAAATATCAAAATTCATTATTTAATAAAAGACTGAACAAAGAACGTTTCCAAAAGAAAATAGGCTTGCCTGTGAATAAAGAAATTCCTATGATTGGAATGGTTTCACGATTAGTTGAGCAAAAGGGGTTTGACTTAGTAGCACATGTGCTCGATGAAATATTGGAAATGGATATACAGTTAGTCATATTGGGAATTGGTGAGAAAAAATATGAACTGTTTTTTGAGGATGCTGCGAAGCGAAATCCGGATAAGATGGTGACTGTAATAAAATTTGACGATGCATTAGCCAGGAAAATTTACAGTTCTTCAGACATGTTCCTTATGCCATCTTTATTTGAGCCGTGTGGAATAGGTCAATTATTATCTTACCAGTATCGGGCTGTTCCTATTATAAGAGAAACAGGGGGGTTGAAAGATACGGTCAAACCTTATAATCAGTACGCGGATGAAGGAACTGGATTTACATTTGTGAATTATAATGCTCACGATATGTTATTTACAATTAAAAAGGCAGTTGAATGTTACCATAATAAAGAGGTTTGGCATAGTATTATCAACAATATTAAGAAAGTCAATGTAAGTTGGGAAAAACCCGCAAGAGAATATATTTCCTTATATAAACAATTGGTATTTGTACTAAATTAATATAAATATAAGGGTTCGTGGTCTTATTTTAAATGCTCAATAAGACCACTTTAACCCTTTTATAAAAATAAAGGTTCGGTTTTATTAGTTGGAAATAAATCAGGATGAAACAATGAAGCTAAGAGCTCAATACCATCAACTACCCCGATACTTGGTTGTGTAAAGAAGTTTGCATCTAAGAGAAAAACTTGATTATTTTTGACTGCTTTAAGTTCCTTCCAACCTTCTAAAGCTTTTAATTGTTTTACTTCTTGTCTAGCTTTTTTATGACTATACCCACATGGTGAAATCACAATTATTTCCGGATCATAGCTTTTTAACTCCTTAAAATGTATGGCGTTAGAATTTCCTTCTGGTGATGCTAACGAATCTATGCCTCCAGCTAGTTGTACAAGCTCTGGTATCCAGTGTCCTGAATTGTATATGGGACTGATCCATTCCATGAAAAATACAGAAGGTTTTTGTTTATTGTATTGCTTCATTTTACTTTTAATGTGTTTAATTCGTTTCTCGTAACCATTGACCAATTCGATTCCTCTTTCCTCAGCACCTAGTTCTTTAGCAACGGTAATTATGTTTTCAAATATTTCCTTCAAATTTTTAGGAATAAGAGGAACGATTTTAGGTTGTTTTTTTAATTGATAAACGGCTTTTTCAACATAGGATGTTCCAACCTGACATACATCACAAACATGTTGGGTAAATATAATATCTGGTTCAATCTTTTCAAGTAATTCTTGTTCAATAAAATAAAGAGATTTATTTTCTTTTACATGTTGTGACACAATCGCATTAATTTCTGAAGAGGTCAAATGTTTTCCTTCTAATACAGATCTCACCACTTTAGGTTTATCTGATGGGCATTCAAAAGTTACTCCACTCAGAAATGAATCGAGACCTAATTCGTTAATCATTTCAGTTGCTGCAGGTAAACATGAGATTGCTTTCATGGTTCTGTACTCCTCTAAATGTGATTTATTTTATCCTATCATAATAATGTCTGTTATTGGTGAAATCACGTATTTTGCTAATATTTTTTGTAATATATTAATTAAATAATACTAAAAAATTAATTAATATAATCTATTATACATACTATTTTTGAAGCAATATTAATTTGATAGGAAAGGTAGATTTTATAAAATATAAGTATAATTTGTTTAAAATTTCATTGAATCATCATATAAATCATGTTACTATTTTAGTTATAATTAGGTAATATCCATATATTTCTTATTAGTTAGTTATAACAAAATCATTTACTAAAGGAGGTGGTGATTTGAAACCGTTTACTTAGAATGATAGATTTTTATGTATTTTATTTTAATAGTAAAGGAGTGATAATAGAAAGGAAGGTTTAGGTTTACTGATTTTCTGGTTTCAATTCGTACAAATATTAGTTAGTTATAACAAAATTATTAACTAAAGGGGGTGGAAAAAGTCTAAGTTAGATTGATAGATTTTTCTTACTTTGAAAAGCTTTTAAGGTTTAGGTTCACTGACTTTCTGCTTGGTTTTCGATTCGGTCAGTTGAGTGATTAAACATAGAAAAGAGTCAAATTGTTATCACATACTTTTTTAGACTATAACAATAAGCAAAATGTAACCAAAGGAGAAGGTTATTATTTATGAATAAATTTATAAAAAAGGGATTATCCATTGTATTCGTAATCATGTTCAGTCTTGGATTATTTAGTTCAAATGTTACAGTATATGCAATCAATAATGGAATATCTTCATCAGCTGAGGAAATTACAATCACAGATCCAGTTTTAGATTATGTAGAGTATATAACTCATGTAGGTCTTCCGAGTTGGATAACACACATCCCAAATATTATCATACATTTAGATACAGCAGGAAATCGTGCTAAGTTCTGGAAAAATGAAATTCATCCAGATGCTCTTCGTATCATTAACAATACGATTGATTATAATGAAGATTTTAATTCAGCCTACGATTTATTAATCGATTATTCTGAAAGAATGGATGAGCCTGGAGTGAGAACTTCATTTATTTCAGAACTAAATAAACTACAAAATAGCTTTAGTTCAAGAAGTACGTCTGTAGCAGATGAACATCGTATTATTAATAATTTTAAGAAACAATTACGTGATGTAGACCAAGTTAATTTTCAAAATGACTATAAAATAGCTTATGAAAAAAACATAAAAGAAGCTATGGAAGAATTAGGGGAAATCGTAAATCTTATAAATGGTGCCATTACTTTTTTAGATCAAGGTTTTAGTGGGTTAGAAAATCAATGGTTCTCATTATCTTTAAAGTTTGACAGATTAATAGAGATTGTTGTAGAAGATGTAGATGTTGATTCTCCTTTTTTGATTGGATATTTAAACGATATAAAGAGTACCTGGGATGATACATTCGAATTAGCTCTAACCATTCAAGATAAAATGGACCATTCATTTAAAAGGAAGGTTATAGGTTGCTCCATACCTTGGAAATCACAAAATCTTCCTCCTGGGGAGAAAACTTATTATACAATATATGATGGAAAACCTGCAGCTGGAGGAAGAGAACTGGGTAAGTTTGAAGGGACGCATTCTGCCATCACTCTATCTTCAGCATTGTATGATATTTTAGAAGTAAAAAACCCTGATCAAACTTTATATACGGTTAAGGAAGTGAATGTGAATGGTGAGTTGCTAAAATCAGATGCTTACTCAATACCAAGTATTTGGACTTTGTCTGAAGCAGCTTTCCTATTTTCAGAGAAAGATTTCCAGGGAGACTGTATTGTGCAGTTTAATTATTGGGGCAGTTCTGATTTAAACGAAGCTGATTTTGACAATAAGTTGTCATCCATGCTGGTACGTGGAAATGTATATGTTAGACTATGGCAAGACGCAAATTACAGAGGATTTGGACAGGCCTTTTTCACAGAAGACAGTTTTACTCAGATTCGCAATTTTGGAGGAAAAGTTGTTGGAGCGAATGCGGTATCTTCCATCTTAATAGAACAACAGAAAGAAGGAGTCTATTTCTTTAAAGAAGAAGATTTTAGTGGGACTGGTCTTTCAACTTTTATAAGCACTAATCCTGGGATAACACATTATAATAGTAAATGGAACTGGATGAATAACAACTCATTATCATCAGTGAAAGTAGTTGGTCCTTATGCATTAATCGTATATGATCTTGATAACTTTACAGGTGGAGGGGCTATTATTAAAGAGAATTATGGAGGTCCTAATTTATCATCTGATCATATGAATAATAGAACTGAATCATTTAGTATATTTAAAGGTGAAGGTGTGTGGTTCTTCGAGGAAAGCTATGCAGCGGGAAATTGGCAAGTATATCCACAAGTAGCTGGAACTTCATCGGATTGTCGTTATATGAATGATTGTGCTGCACAAGATTTATATGGAAACGGAGTAAAAGGAGCTCCTATGCTTGGAGATACTTTATCTTCCGTACTCGTTATTGGGGATTATAGTGTTACTCTGTATGAACACCCAGATTATAAAGGTAATTTTGAAAATGTTGAACATTTTAGCATATGGTTAACCAAAGTAGGGGATAATAAAACTTCATCGTTTAAAATATATAAAAAATAGGTTGTTACTAGTAGCATTATTATCAGCATCACAAGTCCATTATTTAGTCATAATATATACATCTTCACAACTCCTCTATATTGGTATGGCATGTCTGGACCGATGAAAATCTTCTTTGATAGATGCTCCCAGTATTTACGAGATGAAAGGTTTAATTTTAAAGAAGAAATGTCAAAAAAGAAAGCCTATGTCATTGTCACTGGTGGTGCAAATCCTCAAATAGAAGCCCTGCCTCTCATTCAACAATTTAAATACATTTTTAATTTTGTGAATATGGAGTTTGTTGATTATATGATTGGAAGAGGAAATGAACCAGGTGATGTGAAAGAGGACGAAGCTGCAATTTCTAAAGCTTTATTATGGAATAAGCAATTAAAAGCCTAACACACAATCATCATTTCAAATAATGATCCTATTATAGTTACACAACTATAAAAAGAAAACATCTAATCTGGATGTTTTCTTTTTGAGATTAGGTTTTATTATTATGTTCCAAAGTTATAGCTACATTACCCCTTTTGTGACCTGTTTCGACATATCTGTGTGCCTCAGCAATTTGTTCTAAAGAGTAACGTCTATCAATGACTGATGTTATTTTCTCCGCCTCAATTAGCTCTTTGAGGAACAGCAGATCTTTCGTTTTTTCGCTTGATGGTCTCAAACCTGTGAACGCAATTTTTGCTTTTTTGTTGCCGATCTTTGAAGTCCATAACATTTGAAGGTTAATAGCTATGGAAGGGACGGTTGTAAGATAGATTCCTTGTTGTTTTAGTGAGTTTTTACAACGTGCAAATGAACTTTTCCCTACTGTGTCAAAAATAATATCATAGGTTTGACCGGTTTTGGTAAAATCCTCTTTCGTGTAATCAATAACCTGATCAGCCCCTAAAGATTTTACTAATTCTAAATTAGAGGTACTGCACACTCCGGTGACTTCCGCTCCGAAGTACTTGGCAAGCTGCACAGCAGAAGTACCTATTGATCCAGAAGCACCATTGATAAGGATCTTTTGACCACTTTGGATGTTTGCTGAATCTCTAAGAAATGGCAATGCTGTTAATGCCCCATCACAGACAGCAGCAGCTTCCCCATAGGTCATATTTTCAGGCTTCACTGACAGCGCACCATTTTCAGGAACACATGTATACTCAGCATAAGCACCAGACATGGTAGCTGCATATACTTGATCACCTTTATTGAATAATTTTACATCTTTACCTACGGATTCAATTTCACCGGCTAACAATCCCCCTGGTATAGTCGCTTTGGGTTTTGTGAGTCCAGTAAAAATTCTTGCAGCAAATGGATCACCCTTTCTAAAAGCACAATCTACTGGTGATACTGTGATTTCATATACCTTTACTAGTACTTCATTGTCCTTGGGAATAGGTTTTTCAATCTCTTTTAATTCAAGAACATCTGGTGAACCATATTTCTGATATACGATTGCTTTCATATGTTGCCTCCTGTATTCCAAATTTTTTAAATAAAAATGATAGTTCTCTTAACTTTTATCTTCTAAAGAGAAAGAGAATACCCTCTCCGATATAGATAAATCTTTGAAATATCTGCTAAAATCGATGCTGCGAATCCAAAGGAAAAAAGTATGGGGAACATCATTAAAGGCGCAACATCAAAGACCAACGCCCCCATGGAGAGCCCAAAACCAGTTATAAATACATAGTGAGCAATCACTGTTGCTTTTAATTCAATTATTTTGTCTCGTTCATCAATAAACGAAGGTTCTCTTTCTTTAGCTGCGATGATATTTAATACAGTATTTCTGATGATACTGTTTACAATTCCAACAATAATTAAGAATATAAAAACGGCTCCATAAAAACTGAAGACATTTGTCTCATTTAAGCTTCCATCTTGGTACTTTTGAAATACATAAATACTACAGCCAGTAAAAATCAGTACGGTGGTAACTAAAGATACGATAGTGCTTTTTTCTTGATAGGACATTTCACCCCTCCTTTAGTCTGTTTATTTTTACTTTTTGTAAATTATTATATACAAATAGTAATATAAAACATTCTTTATGTCAAATATTTTTTACATATAATATTATAATGATTTCCAATATACATAAAATCGCTCAAAGCACTTGTCAAGAAAGCAATGATATACGATGCAAGACCTCCATAGTGAGGATATTGAAAGTTTACAATCCATACCGATAAAAAGGGAAATGAAGTTGCATGCGAGTTAATATCATCTTAATGATCTTGTTGAGAAAATGAAAAAAATATATATTAAAACTAGTGGGAGGAGGAAATGAAGATGATTTCGATAAAACGTTTATCAGATTGTTCTTTTCAAGATGCGGTAACTGCTTGGAATAAAGGATTTAAGGGGTATTACATAGATGCTCAAGTGACAATGGATTCTTTTTTAAACCGATTTGTATCAGAAGGGTTATCGACCGACTTATCGATTTTAGCATTTAAAAATGATGAACCTATAGGACTTGTATTAAATGGTATTCGAGATATTGGTAGAATGAGAGTTGCTTGGAATGGTGGGACTTGTGTAGCACCTGAATTGAGGGGTGCAGGGATAGGTAAATTAATGATGACTGAAACATTCTCCATGTATAGAGAAAACGGGGTAGGTATCGCTACATTAGAAGCTATTAAGGACAATGAAAAGGCAATCAAGTTGTATCAGAAACTAGGTTATGACATAAAAGATCAACTTTTGATATTTGGGAGTAGTGAGTCTTCTCAGCTTAAGCCATTCAACGGCGATTTTTCAGAATATGAAATTGTAAAGGTAAACCCTAGTGAAGTTCAGCATATTCCATTTTATAATAATAGGTTGCCATGGCAAACACAGTGGCAAAGTGTAAAATCAGGGGAAGGATTGCTCGTTATAGATAAATTAGGAAAAAGTATTGGGTACTCATTGTATAAACAGAATTATGATAACAACGGTTCTCATATTTCCACAATACTCTATCAATGTGAAGTTTTACAAGATCGAAATGACAAGCAGGACATTGTTGCTTATTTATTGTCTCATTGTTTCTCTCCGTTAGATCAAAAATGTAAGCGAATGATCATGAATTTATCTCATACAAATCAAGTTGTCATCTCTTTACTGAATGAAAGTGGATTTGAAAAGACTATAGAGCAAGTATATATGGAAAAACTTTTTAAAAGACCCGGATTCTCCCCATAATCACCGTATTGTCCATTTTAAAAAATAACATGAAAATGGGGAATTACAGATTCATATTGTTAATGTTATGCTTATTTAATTAGTATATAGAGGTGAATGAAGATGACAACACAAGTGTATATTTTAAGTGCTTTTACTCATAACTCAAATGGAGGTAATGAAGCAGGAGTAGTTCTAGATACTGATCAACTTGAAGAGCGTGAGATGGAATTGATTGCTAGGAAATTAGGGTTCTCAGAAACAGCATTTATTTTTTCTTCGACTTCTACAGATTTTAAAATTAGATATTTTACTCCAAAAGAGGAAGTAGATATTTGTGGTCACGCAACGGTCGCTGCTTTTTCATTAATGAAACAAAAAGGGTTAATTGATGCTGGAAATTTTAAGATAAAAACGAAAGCAGGCATTTTAAATGTAGAAGTGTATCCAGATGGAAAAGTGTTTTTAGAACAAAATAAACCTTCTTTTTTAAATGTATTATCAGCCCAAGAGATTACAAATTCACTTTGTATAAAGAAAGAAGACCTCATTCCACATCTTCCTATTCAAATTGTTTCTACAGGTCTAAAAGATATTATAGTTCCTGTAAATAATCTTCAAGTTTTACAAGAAATGAAACCTAATATGGACGAGATAACTAATATAAGTGAAAAGTATGGTGTAACTGGATTTCATGTTTTTACATTAGAGACAATTCATATTTTGTCAACGGCGCATAGTAGAAATTTTGCACCTTTATACAATATTCCAGAAGAAAGTGCAACAGGTACTTCAAATGCTGCATTAGTTTGTTATTTAACTAAATATAACAGATTGATGGGAAGGCAAGATAAACAAACATTTTCTATGGAACAAGGTTATACGATGCAAAAACCATCAGAAATCATAATACATATTTCTAATCTACAGGGTGAGATCAGCTCAGTGAAAATAGGAGGCTATGGCTCTGACTTTAAAATGGAATTATTGGAATTATAGGCGTAGTCTCCTATTAAAGCAACCTTGAGAAATAAAGGATTGTGACTACGCATCAATAACTTTAATTTCATTGTATATCCTGTTTAATCACAAGTAAAACTAATGTTTTTAATTCATTAAATGAGAAAAACTAATGCATTCTCTTCATGAAGTGATTGCTACTTGATGAAAAAGGTCTTTTAATTTTGTCTGGAAAATTAAGAATTCTAAAATTAAATAGTAGAAAAGTTAATGCAATCTTCTTTTCGTTATTGTATAATGAGAACATACGTTTTGTTTAGTGATTACATAAAAACCATCCTAAGGAAGTATTAAGATGGTTTACAATTCGTTATATCGATGAGTGTTTATCAATGAGAGTTGTGTATACACTTTTTGGCCTTAATCCAACTAATTTTTCCACTGGTTCACCATCTTTAAATAGGACAACAGTAGGCATAGACATCACTCCAAATTCAGCAGAAATAGACGGGGAATCACTAAATTAAATGATCGTATTCGTTCTTCTAAATTTGATTTAATATTTGTTAATATTTTGATTTGATTATCTATTTCTTCAAGTTTTTCTTTGTAAATTGGAAGTACTTCTTTACAAAATGTCTCTTTATTTTTCAAAACACAATGTAAAAAATTTGAGATTTGTTCTGTGGATAAACCGAGACTTAAATAGAACTGAATCGTTTTGACTTCGTCAACAGTAAACGTGTGATATTCTCGATAACCATTATCTAATCTAGTGGGTGTAATGAGCCCTTTTTGTTCATAATAACGTAATGATCGAATACTTACCCCAGTTAATTTAGATAATTCACCAATCTTCATTTTGTCAAATCAACTCCCCTTACCGTTGTAAAAATATTATAAACTATAACATTAATGTAAGGGTCAATATATATTTATAAATATTATTTTACCAATATTTAATCTTTTAGGAGCTGATAGAATTGAAAGAGAATTGGGAACGTTCATATGAACTTATTTCATTAAATGAAAATGAAGTAACAGAAATGATTAAACCATTTTTAAATGGAAAAGTAATAAAAGAAGTAGAAACATTAAGTGGCGGATTAAACAATTCAAATCTAAAAATCACAACCAATTTGAATGAAACTTATGTATTACGTTTGTATGCTCGTGTCGATCTAAAAGCAAAAGTGGAAAAAAAGATTTATGAACGTTTAGCAGATGAACTTCCTGTTCCAAAAGTATTATATGCAGATTTTTCATGTGAGAAATATCAAACTCCATTTATGATCATCAATTGGATTCAAGGCATTCAATTAAAGGAATTAATGGTTAACTATGGAAGTGCAAATTCAATTGAGAAAATTGGAAGAGAAATAGGGAAATACTTAGCGAAGTTGCATAGTTACCAGTTTGAAAAAGGTGGTTTTTTTGATGAAAATTTAAATATAAGTGAGATGTTTGAAATCAATTCAGAGTCCTTTTTGAAATTTATTAATGAAAGTACCATTGAAGGTAATGCAAAAAAGTGGTTGGGTGATAAATTTACTAATGATATTTGGAACTTTGCAAATGAATTTTCATATTTAATGGATAATATTGGACATCAAACTTCATTAATTCATTCTGATTTTAATCCTTTAAATATACTGGTAGATATGAATCAAGAAGTATCAAATATATCAGCCATATTAGATTGGGAATATTCTTTTAGTGGCACGCCTTTAGTAGATGTAGGGAATATGTTGCGATATGAAAATACCTCTAGTTTGTTTTCGAATTCTTTTATATTAGCATATAAAGAGAGTGGAGGTGTATTACCTGACGATTGGTTAAGAAAGGCTAAACTATTAGAACTCATTGGATTAAGCGATTTGTTAAATAAAAAAGAGTGCAATCCCAATAGAATTAAAGATATAAAACGTTTAATTCAATCAACGATGAATCAGTGGAATAGCTATACATATTAATCTCTTGAGTTTAGGAATTAACCGTTCCTTGCTCTTTTTTTGCCCGACATTTTACTGACACAATTGATGTTTAATATATAGGAGTAAGATACATAAATATAAAGGAGGAAAAAAGGAATGAATAAGAAAGTATTATCGGCAGCACTCGCAGGTTCTTTATTATTAAGTGCTGTTGGAACAGGAAGTGTTTTTGCATCAGAAAAAAATGATCACAAAAAACCTCGTTTTATGGATCGTGAACAATTTGAACAAACATGGTCGCAATTATCAGATGAAGAAAAGGAACAAAGGTTACTACAAAAAGCAGCAAATTTAAATTTGGACATTGAAGATTTAGAACTAAGTGAAGTCATTGAGCTGCTTCGGGAAACAAGAGAAACTAGAATCATAGAAAAAGCAGAAATTTATGGGATAGATACAGCTGACAAAAGCATTGATGAAATAAAAGCTGAACTGTTGGAAGCTGTTCAAGATTCACATGAAACGCTAACTATGGAAAAGGCAGAGGAATTAGGAATTGAAACGGATGGTAAATCAATAGAAGAGATCAGAGAGGAAATTAAAGAGATTATCCAAAGCAATATTGAAGCAAAAATTTATGAAATTGCAGCTAACATGAATATTGATACTGAAGGCAAAACATTAGATGAAATTAGAGCAGAAATAGGAGAAATACGCACCCAAAAAGTACTGGATAAAGCAGCAAAATTAGGGATTGACACAAGTGGTTATGATTTAGAGGATCATGATAGTATTAAACTAATAAAAGAAGAAATTAAAGAGATATATAAGGACAAATATGGAGATATGGTAAACAGATAAATTAAATTGTATGTTAAGTGATAGAAGGGGGAGGACATTTCCAAGCCCTTCTATTACTTTATTTGCTTTGTTACCATTTATTTTCTGTAACTTTCTTTTTAATCTTCATATTGTTACGATAATAAATAATGAATAATTAATGAGGTATATAATGAAAACGATTCTAGTTGTAGAAGATGAAATTGCTATTTCTCGTGTACTGACGGTTTATATTCGTAAAGCAAATTATCAAGTTGAACTTGCATACGATGCAATGGAAGCAATAGAACAATTTGAAAAAGTCAAACCTGATTTAGTTTTATTAGATGTGATGCTCCCAAATGGAAGCGGATGGGATATTTTAAGAAAAATTAGAACAAATAGTACTTGTCCTGTTATCATGTTAACTGCATTAGGTCAAATTGAAAATCGATTATCAGGCTTAGATCAGGGTGCAGATGATTATATCGTAAAACCTTTTGATCCTGATGAAGTGATTGCAAGAATCAAAGCTGTGCTTAGAAGACCTAATAAAATAATGGAATCGGGAGAGGAATTTCGTTTTGGAAGTTTAGTTGTTGATTTAGAAGCTCATTCCGTAACATTACATAATGATTATATTGAAATGAATCCAAGAGACTTATCTTTACTTATTTTTTTTGTACAGCATCCAAACCAGACCTTTTCAAGGGAACAATTACTTGATCTAGTATGGGGAATGGATTATGATGGCAGTGATAGAGCTGTGGATCTTTCTATAAAACGAATACGAAAGTCTCTTATAGATTGGCCTGCAACTGAAGGAGAAATTAAAACATTAAGAGGAGTGGGGTATCAATTTAGTGTCAAAGAATAGTGAGAGAAAACTAATCCCTTTATTGAAATATTGGACCATCCGCTATTTCCTTATTTTGGTTTTAATTCTTGTTATGGTCGCGTTCTTTTTAGGCTATTGGATTAAGTATTCTACGATACAAAATGAATTGAAACTCAAGGAGAGAGATGCTATAAATATTTCAAGTAGCCTTTCAGTAAATGAAGAGTTGATTTTGAATAATCCAAGGACTCTCTCCCATTTTATGGAGAAGCTCAAACGTTCAAACTCAATAAATAATGTAGGTTTTCTTCAAATTTATCACTCATCTGGGAAGTTATTATATCAAACAGGAAGTATGATCAAAGGGCTAAAAGGTTCTAGAGTACGTGTAATGAACTTCAAGGAAGTAGAGAAACAAACGACTGAAAAAATACAGTTAAAACTTTTTACAGGGGACTTATATCATATTGTGACCCCCATCATTAGCGGAGAACAAATTACTGGTTATGTAAGTATGATTATTCCTGAAAATAGCCTTTTAGGAGATAAATCAAATTTTCAATTTAGTGTTCTTATTATCAGTTTTATTAGTTTAAGTGTGACTGGCTGGATTATTATTTATTGGTTATTAAAAAAACTAACAAATCCAATTCGTTTGATTGCAGATGCTGCAGTACAAATTCGAGAAGGAAACTATGAAATTCAGTTAAACAAAAACTTTAAAGAAAAAGAATTAAATGAACTTAATCAGTCCTTTGAAGATATGGCAGCTCGTTTAAAGAACCTTGAAACATTAAGAACAGAATTACTAGCGGGAGTAACGCACGAAATTAAAACACCTGTGACCTCTATTTCAGGTTTAGTTCAAGCTGTTAAAGATAAGGTAGTTACCAAGGAAGAGGAAGAAGAATTTCTTCATCTAGCCCTGCAAGAATCCAATCGACTTCAATTAATGGTAGAGGACTTATTAGATTTTAATTCTTATGCGGCGGGTGTCATTCACTTAGATATTCAAAAAGTGAATTTGAGTTCAGTTGTTCAAGCTGTTGCAAAGCAGTGGAAAGTGATGGATGAAAAGGTTTCAATGACTTTATCTTTACCTGAACAAGATATTTTTGCTGTGGGCGATCCATTAAGAATCAAACAGGTACTTTTTAACTTATTGAAAAACAGTCAGGCTGCCATGAAGGAAGAAAAGAAGGTTGTTTTAAAAGTTTATCCATACGATATCCAATTTGTTGCCATAGATGTTACAGACTCAGGATCAGGCATTCCAATTGAAGAACAAGCTAATATTTTTGAAAGATTTTTTAGAGGTTCTGAGAAAAAAGATACGGTTCGGGGTTTGGGGTTAGGTTTATCTTTAAGTAAAATATTAGCGAACGCACAACAAGGGGACCTGATTTTAAAAGAATCTTCAAAAAAAGGTACGACGTTAACATTGCTGCTGCCAAAAACAGCTTAAGGGTCTGATTAGATTTCATTAAAATTCTAGTCAGACCTTTAAGGGCCCTATTTTCTAAAGGTATAACAAACTTTTTAAAATTGACAACTGTCCAAGCCTTTTTTCTCTAAGTACTTTTGATGATATTCCTCTGCTTTATAAAAAGTGGAGGCAGGTGTAATCTCTGTTACAATTTCTTTTTTGTATTTTCCACTGTTCTGCTTTTCTTGTTTGGATTGATCTGCAGTTTCTTTCTGCTCTTCTGAATGATAAAAAATTGCCGAACGATACTGTGTGCCAATGTCAGGTCCTTGTCTGTTCAATGTAGTTGGATTGTGATTTTCCCAAAATACTTCTAATAAAGCTTCATAGGATACAATGTTTGGATCAAATTCCAATTGTACAACCTCAGCGTGTCCAGTATCCCCTGTGCATACTTCCTGATAGGTAGGGTTTCCTTTTGTTCCCCCTAAATATCCTACTTCAGTTTTTGATACACCTTTTATTTTTTGAAAAGTTGCTTCTACTCCCCAGAAACAACCTGCACCAAATGTTGCTTTTTCCAATCTTATCACCTCATAACTTAGTTTCATCTACAATAAACAAAGGTTCACTTTATAATAAAATAATGGAAGTTCATTTGGATGTCAATTGATTTATAATGCTATTTAGTACAAATATAGCCTGTTATCTTTATCGTTTAAGAATGATAACAGGCTATAATATAAACTATTTTATAAATAATTCATCAATATTATATTATTCTTTTATTTTTACTGCAGTTCCAGAAGCCACAACCATCATCATTCCATCACGTAATGTTTCAAAATCAAGGTCGACTCCAATGACAGCATTTGCCCCTAGTCTGCTTGCTTTTTGTTTCATCTCCTCCAGAGCAATTTCACGCCCCTCTGAAAGTTTATTTTCATATGTTCCACTACGACCACCGACAATATCGGTAATCCCAGCTAGGAAGTCACGTACAATATTTGCCCCCATGATCGTTTCACCTACGACAATACCTAAATAGGATTCAACTTCTTTATTCTGCAGTGTATTTGTTGTTGTAACAATCATTTAAATTCCTCCTCTTGGGTTATATAATTTTAATACGTAAATAAGGCGTTATCGGTTTCATCTGAAAAATTGGATATTTTATGCTATATTTAGCAACATTTTAAGGACTAGAGAGTCTATTAATATATAGTAGTATTTAGACAAAAAATATATTACAGAATTAATGGGGGTAGGAGAAATTAATGAAACAATCGTTATTTATTATGTTATTTGCAATGGTTCTAAGTAGTTTGTTTTTATATGGTTGTAGTAGTAAGGAAGAGGTTGTTGTAGAGAATGAATCAAATGCACAAAATAGTGAAGTTGCTCAAGAATCTGAAGAAAAAGAGTTGAATCAAGAGGAAGGCTTAAATGAAGAAATTGAGGAGATTTCTATAGAATTAGAAGAAAATATAGAGGAACCTACAGAAGAGTCATTTAGTTCTATTTATGATAAAGAAATCAGAATGATCCAAGATAATTTGCAAATTGGATTATCTAAACAGGATATTTCTAAATTATTAGGAGATCAATACGCAGAGTCTGTCTCACCTTTGGATGATATAGTGATGTGGAAATATGATTTGCTTACATCTCCAAATTATATTTTTGATTCTGAATCTCATTCAGACGCTATCGATTTTGAGGGATTTATTAGCGGGGATATAGGTGCTCAGTTATTTGTAGAGTGGGGTGCTGACGAGTTAACAAATCACTTTGTAATGTACTATGTTTGTGGTGAAGAAGGGGAAATTTGTGAATACCGTGCATGGGATGATGGAACTACAAATGAAACAAAGATAAATTGATTTGAGATAAAAAAATGAAACCTCCTTTGTAAACTATCTTATTGTAATAGTTATAGGAGGTTTTTTTGTACAGGAAAAATTTTTTAGTAAGGATTAGGGTATTACATCACACTTGGCTCCTGTATGTTTTGTTCAGATGTTGTAATCGTTGTTTTCTTCTTTTCAAATCTTGGCAAAACAATAGCGTAGAAGATTCCAACCATAACTGTACAACCCCCAACGAGCCAAAATAATCCCCTAAGATTCATTATTGTTGGGAAGGTAGCAGCTATAACACCAAGAGTTATGGTTTGAGCTAACATCATTAAAGGGTCAAGCCATCCTTGAACACGACCCATCATTTTTGGATCAACAATTTTTGGAAGCCAGCCTCCAATGGCTACATTAATAAATGGTAGACTCAAGCCAACAACAAATGATAGAGAGAAAAATATGAGAATTGAATCCGTATATGATGATAAAATAATAAATGAACCACATACGAGCAGACCCCAAATGATAAGTTTATATAGTTTTACTTTTTGAGCAATCATGGAAGCGGTAATACTACCAATCAATACAGCAATACCGAATACAATTCCTAAAATAACGGACATTTGCTCATATGTATCAGGTGCTAATTTATATTTAAGAATAAATATGGGGATAACAGCAAATCCTCCATTCACTACTCCAAAAACAATAAATCCAATAATCAAAGAAAACAGTAATCTATGTTTAAAAATATATTGCATGCCATCTTTAAAATCTTTAAAAACAGTTGCAAACTGAAGATCCCTTAGCTTATTTTTTCCATTTGGCAAACGAACACTTTCAGGTATTTTACAAGCATGTAAAAGAAGAGCACTGATTACAAAAGAAATAGTATCAACAATAATGGCACCCTCAATACCTACAGTCCAATATGTAATTGCCCCTAAAGCACTGCCAAATAACATAAACAAGCTGTGTACCATTTGATTTAATCCTGCCGCAGTGGTATATTCATTTTCTTTCAAAATACCTTGGACAATGGCTTGTTCAGCAGGAAAGAAAAATTTCTGAACTGCACTTCTTAAAAAGATGATGAAAAAAATGAGTGGAATCCAACCAATCCAAACAGATACAAGAAAACAAATAGATAATACAGCTCGAATCCAGTCCGTATATACCGCGATTTTTTGTCGATCCATTCGATCTGCTAAAACACCAATAATCCAAAACACAAACAAAGTGGGTAAAGAATACATCATTTCATTAAATGTGGCATATGAAGGTTGGTTGGAAAAGCGATCTAATAAGTAAAACATAAAAGCAGTTAATCCAATTACTGTACCCATTTGTGAAGTTAAATTGGCTAGAAACAATTTAGTATAGTTACCATTTTTAAAAATAGAAAATACTTTTGACATTTTTCATCTCCTTTGTATTTTTCGATATATACTTACTATAAATATTATATCGTATAAAAAGGATATTTGTAATAATAAACCAATTTACAACTAGAAAGAATTTCAAACCTTAAAAGTTATTGGTGAATTTTGATGAAATCACCTTTACAATTCTTCTTCTTTTCTACATAATTGGTAATACTAAAACTAGAAATGATCGTATGTACAAGGTTACATTTAAGGGAGTATGAAGATGGAACTTAATAATATCAGCACAATTATTGTATCATTGATTACTATCATAAATATAATGCTTGCTGGACTTGTTATTTTTATTGAAAGAAGGAATATTGCTTCAACTTGGGCTTGGTTAATGATATTTTTGTTTATCCCCATTTTAGGTTTTTTATGTTATTTGTTTTTTGGTCGACAAGTAAAGAAAAAGAATTTTTACCACTTATCTTCCGAAGAAGAAAGTTATCTTAAATCAGCAGTAGATGAACAAGTACAAAAGTTAAAATATAGCAATGAATTTAATAAAAATGATTTAATGAACAAACAAAATAAATTGCTTTTAATGAATTTAAAGTCAGCGACTGCACTAATCTCAACAGACAATGAAATTGAAATTTTTAATGATGGTCAAGATAAATTTGCTGCATTGTTTAAAGATATAAAAGCTGCTAAAGAAGAAATCAATATTCAATATTACATCATCCAACCAGACTCCCTAGGATTGAAACTTCGAGATGAGCTTATTAAAAAGGCTAAGGAAGGTATAAAAGTTCGTGTTTTGTACGATGAAATTGGTTCAAGGAAAATCAAATCTTCCTTTTTTAAAGAACTTGTTTCGAATGGGGGAGAGGTTGAAGTGTTTTTTCCTTCTTTTTTAAAATTAATTAATTTTCGAATTAACAATAGGAATCACCGTAAGCTGTGTATTATTGATGGTAAAGCAGCCTATATTGGTGGCTTTAATATCGGAGACGAGTACCTAGGAAAGAATAAAAAGTTTGGCTATTGGAGAGACACTCATTTAAAAATGAAAGGTGAAGCTGTAGATCATATTCAAGGAAGATTTATTTTAGATTGGTATCAAGCAAAGAGACAGTATAATCATCATATTGAACAGTTTATGTTCCAAAGAAAGAAACATACAGGAAATAGTCCAGTTCAAATTGTGGATAGTGGACCTCACTCTGAAACCGAACATCTTAAATATATGTATATTAAGTTAATCATGTCAGCAAAAAAAAGCATATATATTCAGACCCCATATTTTATTCCAGATGCAAGTTTTATGGATGCATGTAAAATGGCATTATTAACAGGAGTTGATCTTCGTATCATGATTCCTAGTAAACCAGATCATCCATTTGTATATTGGGCTACATTGTTACATGTTGGAGAATTATTAAAGTATGGAGCTAAAATATTACTATACGAAAATGGATTTCTTCATGCTAAAACAATTGTAGTCGATCATGAAGTTTCTTCTGTGGGAACTACAAATATTGACATGCGCAGCTTCAAATTAAATTTTGAAGTGAATGCGATTATTTATGATGAAAAAGTGGCTGAAAAATTAAATGGAATGTTCATACAAGATTCAATACATAGTTCAGAACTAACAATTGAAAAATACAATCAAAGATCATTAATAATTAAATTTAAAGAAGGAATTTCCCGTCTGCTTTCTCCTATTTTATAGATAAATTATGAGGCGTTAAATATATATCGTTCCTTCAAAAAAATCCTATCCCTACATGGTATAGGATTTTTTTGACACATATTTTTTTTTGCTTTTGAAACTTTTTGCACTTATATATCGTTTTTATTATGAGAAACAGACATCATCTATACTGAGTTCAGCGATTTTAGTTGGCTGTGACTTTGAATAATAATAATTTTGATAGAGAAATTTTAGACAATCTTGAATCTTTTATCTAACTAGAGAATATATATTAAATTAAAAGAAATAGAAATGGGTGAATGTTGTGCGTGCTAGATCAGGAGCGATGGTATTTTTCTTAATTTCAGTATTAATGATCTCAGGATATACAGAATTAGATCGTATTGAACAGATGGAATTGACTTCACATGAATATACTGCATTTAAATGTGAATTGACCGTTGATTCTAACCTTTTAGAACAGTCTAAATCGGGTCAATTACCAGGAATAGATATTTCAATTGGTATGTCTAAACAAGAAATATTAAATTTGTTTGGTATGCCTGATCTTATCGGAGAAATGCATACTATATACTATAAATATGATGGATGTATATTTTATTTTGGGTCTGGAGATCAAATTGGTGTGATGGATATAAAAATGAATATGTCTCCAATCCAGTTAAAAGAAATAATAGGAGAGCCTGATTTTGAAGGTATCAGTCCAATTGATTCTTATTACAGTCTTATTTATTCATTAGAAAATGGTTACATGTTTTACATTGACTATAAAACAAAGGATAGTCATGAGGGAATGCTTCGTTATAAAATAAATTAGTTTATCCTTTAAAACCATAAGTGGATGGTACTTATGGTTTTTTGTTTGTGATTTATAAACCAAAGGGTTTAATATTTTATCTCATATTTAAATCAACCTCCGGAGGAGCAATTATATTTATTCTACAACTAGATATAGCAATTGTTTCAAAGTTTTTGAACGTATCATCTGAAAGAATGACTATTCCCTCTCCGACTTGAGTAACTGTCCCATCTGACTCAAGTTCATTACAATATACAAGCACTATCATCTTACCAATCATAGATTTAGCTAAGTTTGTTGCTGGTTCTTCAATACAAGAACATACTCCTTTGCTTTTTCTAATGTCCTTTACTTTAAAATCAAATGCTTCGTCAAGCCCAACAGCACAAACATCACGAACCATAATGAAGATAATGATACCACTATTTTCAATATCAAATGAAACAACGAAATTTTTGACATCAATTATAGTTCCTTCTAGTTCGTCCTCTTCTAATAATATTGTAACATTCATACCTATTAACTGCTCCAATATGCACTGCATCGGACAGACACAGCAGTCACAGATGGTTTCATCAAAATGTCCCATATTAATCACTTCCTTATTATTTTTTAATTTTACAATATATCCTATGCATTGAAGCTAATGAAGGATTAGATATATGTCTAAGGTTTATAAAAATCCTCAGTTGCCTATGTCAACATGTAATATGATGTAATATCATAAAGTAAGAAATCATAGATGAATTCATCATTCTAAGCGTTGAAAAAATACAAGGAAGGAAGAAAGCCTATATGATTGAGACTAACAGACTGATTTTGAGGGAATTTAACGAAAAAGATTTAGATAAATTATATATACTAATGCGTAATAATGGTTTCATTTATAATTTTCCAGACAAGTCATATTTACTAAGATATATTCAAAATTTAAAAAAGAAAGGAAATCATTTTAGACCCGATGATACGAGGTTTGTTCTTGGTATTTTCCTCAAAGATAAACCAAAACTTGTTGGATGGAGTGCTGTTTTACCAAGTAGAAGATTGACATCGGAACAAAGAGAAAGAAAAGTTGTCATTGCTAATGACCATAGAAAGAAAGGTTATGCCACTGAATCTGGCAAAGCAATTTTAGAATATATGTTTAATAAGACAAATCATGATGAGATTATAATTAGAGTTTCTCGCTCGAGTTTTTATTATAAGCCAATAGCTAAAAGTATTATTAAGAAAGGATATGAACCCATAACATCAAAAAATTCAAACAAAAGAAGTAAATATGCGTACTTTATGCTGACAAAAGAAAACTTTATGAACAATAGAGAAAAATTCTAGAACATTGTCAAAAAAACAAGTCGGGTGTTTTTGTGCCTCTTTTTCCCCTTGTTGCCCATGATTAAGGATAAAAAGGCTGTGGATGGAAGAGCCGCTTCACTTATTGGAAAAATGATAATTGTGTGTTTAGTTGAGCTTGGTTGTGGACTCTTCTTTTTCATGTAAATTTGATAAAATAGAAATATATATTTTATATTTTACATCTTTAGCCCAAAATTAGAAAAGAGGGATCTTCTTCAATGACACAACGAACACAATATCCTGACGAATATATTGACTATTTAATATACTTTCATGCTGAACGTGACTATTTTGAATGTCATGAGATATTAGAAGAATATTGGAAGGAAAAAGAAAGGCCTGAATTAGATAAGGCATGGGTTGGCTTGATTCAAGTCGCTGTTTCTTTGTATCATCAACGTAGAAATAATATCAGCGGTGCAGTTAAAATGATGAGGAGTGCAATTAGTAATTTAAACAAAAACGATTTGCACATTTTAGGCATTAATGCTGAGAATTTTATGAACCAGTTGGAGGAAAGGTTAGAGGAATTATCATCAACAGAGTTAACCCGTTATTCAGATTTAAATATTCCATTGAAGGATGACCAATTAATAGAAAGATGCAAACAAATTTGTAAAGCAAAGAATTTATCTTGGCTAAACTCCAGTGATCTTTTGAATAAGGAACTTATTCATAAACATACTTTAAGAGATCGTACAGAAGTGATCAAAACGAGAGAAAAGGCTAAAATGCAAAAACTTAAAGATGATTAAGTAATCTCAAAGCAAGCAAAAATTTTCAGAATCGTAAAAAAGCATCTCAAACTAATTTTTGATAACAGTTTGAGATGTTTTGCTAAGTTAACTATGTTGATCAATAAGTTCGTATAAACTATTTTGTAAATTAGGGATATCTTCTTCAGTATAAGTGAATCGAATAACACTTTCGTCTTTTTCTAACATTTCAGATAATAAACCTTTAAAACCTTTAGCTTTTCTATCAATTTCTAAAATAGCTGTTACTTGATTTTCTTCAACAAATAATACAACTTCGAGTTCATCTAATCTTCCATGAAATGGACCTGATTTTGTTTTGAACTCAAACTCTTGTATGAATGGAAGTCTATTTCTTAAAGTTTTAGTAGCTTCACATTCAACATCATACATTCTAAGCCCTATATCTTCAAGGGATTTAAATAAGCCATCTATTAAATGATTAGGTGTGACTCTTATATAGTCTCTATCACTTGGATCAATCGCGTTGTCAATATCTAGTCCAGTTTGTATCCACACCTTAGTTTTTCCTAGTGTTAATGGGGTGTCATATGGCAGTTGAATCTGAATAGGAAATTGTTTCTTTTCATTTTTGCCTATTGTAAAAACTTCACTGATTTTAACTTTACTTAATACTACTTGTTTTGTCATTTCCATTTCTTTTTCTTCATCACCCAATTCAAACTCTTTTACTTCAGTATATGTTGAAACAATGGATAGATAGATTTCTTCAATTTTTTGCTCTACCTTTCCACCCTCAATATGAACAACACCTTCAATCATCTCGCCTGGAACAAATTCATCATTGTTTAATATAGTGTCTACTTTTGCTCCTCCAATACCAATACTAGATAACATTTTCTTCATAAATGACATATGTATTTTGACCTCCTAATAAAAATTACCAGTATATTATCTCACTTATTCACAATCGATTCAAAAAAATAAAGTTAATTTATAAATAAAAAGTATACATTTGTTAAAAAATTGTAACAATTGCGTATAATATGGTCATACCATCCTTCATATACGTTCTTAGCTTCACATTAAAGATAGTTCTTAATTAAAAAGATTAGAGAATGGCTTAATAGAATTTAAATGCAAACGCTTTCCTGCCAATCAAAAAAATCTATCTTCATATTTAAATACATGATAGAATGAAATAGATTTTATATGAAAATAGGTGATGCAATGAATTCTCAGATTGAAATAACAAAAAGTAAAAAACGTGTGCGAAGAATGAAGTGGTTTTTTTCCATATTAAGTGTGATTGGCTTTTTATTTATTATTTTTCAATTTTTGCCTGTCAAAAAACAAGAAAAAAATATGTTTGTAAGTAAAGGAAGCCCTTTTGTCATAGCTCATCGAGGAGGAGCTGGAATCACGCCTGAGAATACATTGACGGCATTTAAAAACGCTAAGAAAATAGGTGTAGATGCATTAGAGTTTGATGTTCATTTAACGAAAGATGGTGAAATTGTAGTTATACATGATGAAACTTTAGACCGAACAACGAACGGAACTGGAAACGTTGCAGACTATAGATTAGATGAATTAAAACAACTAGATGCAGGTTATCATTTTGTTGATGAGCAAGGGAATTATTCTTATAGAGGAAAAGGAGTAACGATTCCAACATTAGCAGAAGTATTTGAAAATTTCTCAGAGCTTCCAATGATTATCGAGATTAAACCTGAGAATAAAGAGCTCACCGGTAAAGTATACGAAATGATAAAGGAATATGATTTAGCGGATAAAGTAATTATTAATTCTTTCTATGAAAACGTATTAGTTTGGTTTCATGAAATTGCAGGTGATGAGATTGCAATCGGAGCGGGACCAGAAACGGTTAAAAAATATGTAATTTCTAATCTATTTTATTTGGATCGATTAATATCACTTGATGTTCATGCCTTTCAATTACCATTAGAGCAGTCTGGAATTGATTTAGCATCAAAACGAATTATTCAAACGTTACAAAAACGTAATATAGCTGTTCAATATTGGACGATAAATGACGTGGAAGAGATGGAGGAATTAATAGATTTAGGTGTGGATGGTATTATAACTAATTATCCTGATCGATTAATTTCACTTTTAAAATAATAGACTAAATTTTTTTTTCAAGGAGTAGAGTATGGACATAACACCTTTTAATAACAGAGAGCTCATTGAAAAAAGTGAGAAAGTATATTTTGTTTAAAATTTGCTGAGGATTACGGAAATGAAGAAGTAATCGATGTATTACAAATGTATGGAGCAAGTTGAAATCTTAAGTGATTCTTTATTCCAATAAGACTTCTTTTTATAGGAGAAGTCTTATTGGGGATGAAAAATAAAATAGTTAAAGTCAAAGAGGATTTATTCACTTGTCTTTAAGCCCATCCACTACAACTTCTAGTTGTCCTGTTTCTGGGTGGATGATTAAACCATGTACAGGAACTTCGGGAGGAAGAAGTGGGTGATTTTTTACAATAGAGACACTATTTTTTACACTATCTGTTACACTGTCAAAACCTTTTAGAAAACTGGATAATTGGATGCCGGAATGTTCTAAAGATTGTAATGTTTCCTCAGATATCCCGCGATCTGTAATCTCTTCCAGCATACTTTCTGAATTTAGCCCAGTCATGCCACAGTCATGATGTCCTATCACATACACCTCTTCGGCTTTTAATTTATAAATGGCAACTAAAATACTGCGCATCACATTTTCAAAGGGGTGTGTTATAATTGCCCCTGCATTTCTAATGATTTTAGCATCTCCATTTTTAAGATTCATAGCTTTAGTCAACAATTCTACTAAACGAGTGTCCATACATGATAAAATCACCATTTTTTTATTTGGATATTTTGAAGTTTTATATTGTTCATACTCCTTATTTTCTACAAATTGTTGATTAAAATTTAATATTTCTGTTAGATTACTCATTTTCTCTTTTCTCCTGTCCTAGTATTTTTTATGTATAATATTTACTTGTTCCTTCACTATTTTTTGTAAAGGCTCATAGAAGCCAACCACAACCTTCGGCATCATATGCTAATTTAATATATTGTTGATCTGTATTCACTCTATTCATGATTTCATTTATAGCGATTTCTGTTACTGTAATGTGCATTAATATTCACGTCCCTCATTCTATTTTATCATATTTTTTAACCGCGAATATACCTTTTGAATTTAATGAAAGTTATTTGTATACTTAATTTGAAAAGGAGAGTGATTGAATGAGTCTTCAAACATTAACAACATTTAAAGAGTTGGTCAAAAAAATAAATGAATATAACGAAGCACTTTCTGTTCTTTATTGGGATTTAAGAACAGGTGCACCTAAAAAAGGAGTAGAGGGACGTTCTGAAGTAATAGGTATGTTATCTACAGAACAATTTAATCTTTCAACGTCAGAACAAATGGGGGATTGTTTATCCCAGTTATCTGAAACCTCTGTGTTTGCTGGTTTAAATCAAACAGAGCAAAGAAAGGTGACAGAATATAAAAAGGATTATGATAGAAATAAAAAAATTCCAGTTGAGTTATACAAGGAAAATGTCATATTAACCTCAAAATCTGAATCGGTGTGGGAAGAGGCAAAAGAAAAATCTGATTTTTCAATATTCCAGCCTTATTTAGAAAAAGTTGTTGAATTAAAAAAGAAGTTTATTGATTACTGGGGTGTGAAAGGTTCACCTTATGATACTTTGTTAGATATTTATGAACCTAACATTACAACAAGCCAATTAGACCAAGTCTTTGGAATGTTAAGAGAAAGATTAGTTCCATTAGTAACACAAATTGTTGAGTCAACTAACAAACCAGATACTTCTTTCCTTCATCAAACTCTCAGTGAGGAGAAGCAAAAAGAGTTTAGTATATTTGTATTAAAGGAAATGGGATATGATTTTGGAGCGGGTCGATTGGATAAAGCTGTTCATCCATTTATGATTAATTTAAATTTAAAGGATGTCAGAATTACTACAAATTATTATCCGAATGATATTACGTTCTCCCTGTTTTCTAGCTTACACGAAGGCGGACATGCTTTATATGAACAAAATATTTCAGCAGAGCTAATCGGCACAGGGTTATGTACTGGTGCTTCAATGGGGATTCATGAATCTCAATCAAGATTTTGGGAAAACATGATTGGAAGAAGTTTACCATTCTGGAAAAGATATTATAAAAATCTACGTGAGGTTTTTCCAAACGAATTTTCCTCAGTTTCAGTAGAAGATTTTTATAGAGGTACCAATGAATCAAAACCATCTTTAATTCGTATTGAAGCTGATGAATTGACTTATAATTTACATGTAATGATTCGTTATGAGTTGGAAAAAGCGCTCTTTAATGAAGGTTTAAAAGTGGCAGACTTACCTCAAGCTTGGAATGAGAAATACACAGAATACTTAGGAGTCACTCCATCTCATGATGGAGAAGGAGTTTTGCAAGACGTGCATTGGTCAGGTGGGGATTTTGGATATTTTCCTTCATATTCTCTCGGAAATATATATGCAGCACAATTTATGAACACAATACAAAAGCAATTACCTGAGTTTGATGCATACATTGAAAATGGGGATTTATTGCCAATTAAACAATGGTTATCTGAGCAAATTTATCAATATGGAAAGCTGCTGACACCTGCTGAAATCATAAAACAAGTAACAAATGAAGAGATCAATCCAGAATACTTAATTGAATATTTAGAAACGAAATTTAAAGATATATACGAAATTTAATAAAGACAAGATGTATGTTAAATATAGTTCAGCAGGGAAGTTTCCTTGCTGATCTTTTCTTTAAGAAAAGAAATCACATGAGGTGAAAGATCATGGGAATTCGAATCATAAAAACAGCCGTTGCTGCTGTCATTGCTGTTTATCTTGCAACATACTTCAATTTGAATTTTCCTCTCTCTGCAGGTTTATTGGCTATACTAGGTGTTGATGTTACGAAGAGAAGGAGTTTACTGAATGTTTTGCAACGTATTCTTGCTTCCATTTTAGGTTTATTATTAGCTTCATTTCTTTTTGATATCGTTGGTTTTTACATATGGATGATAGGGGTTTATATTTTACTTTCTTATCCGTTTTTGGCAAAAATGAAATTGAAGGATGGGATTGTAACAAGCTCTGTAATTGTTTTTCACGTATTTAGTGAACAATCAATTCATTATGAGGTGATTATAAATGAAATATGGCTGTTAATCATTGGATTAGGCTCAGCTACACTCATAAATTTTTTGTATATGCCGAAAGTAGAAAAGGATTTAAGATCCATTCGTGTACAAGTTGATGGTTTACTCTCTGAAATTTTTAAACAAATGTCAGCTCACTTAACAGATAGTTCTGCGATTTGGCATGGAAAAGAATTGATTGAAGTGGAGAAAAAAATTAATGAGGGTTTGGACTTAGCGACAAGGTTCAGTGAAAATAATTTGTTTCGTCAAGAGAACGGTTGGTTAAGTTATTTTCAAATGCGAGACAGACAAATGGAATCTGTACATAAAATGGTGAACTTAGTAGCACAAGTTTATGAATCTATCCCTCAGGGGAAAATGACTGCTGCAGTTTTTGATGAATTGATCAACGAAGTGAAGGAAGAATATTATAGTGGAAGGATTTTAGATGATCTAAACCATATTGCAACCCTTTTTAAAGAAATGGATCTTCCAAAAACAAGGAAAGAATTTGAGGTTAGATCTGCTATTTTACAACTATGTTTAGAATTGAAAGACTATTTAAACATCGCAAAAAAAGAAAAGAAAAAGTTTTTGTCACTATAGACCAATGTCCTGCATACAATTTTAAAGAATGATTGTATGGAGGAGGTTTATAGGATGTCACTCACAGATAAAGACTTATCGTATAGAGAAATAATTACGAAAGCTGTTTGTGGTAAAGGTCGGAAATTTTCACAAGTAACACATACCATTACTCCACCTCATAAACCAACAAGTGTTTTGGGGGTATGGCTTATTAACCATCAGTATGAAGCGGTGAAATCTGATGATGGCATTGAAGTAGTTGGTACTTATGATATTAACTTTTGGTATTCTTACGACAACAACTCTCAGACGGAAGTAGCTAAGGAAACATTATCGTATGTTGAAGCGGTCCCTTTATCTTATCTAGACCCGAATCATAGAAAAACTACTGCAGAAGTATTTGCTGAGACTACACAAGAACCAAGTTGTGTTGAAGCTAATATCGTAACTTCTGGCAATGCTGTTCGGATCAAAGTTGAGCGTGAATTTAAGGTGGAAATGGTTGCGGAAACAAAAGTTTGTGTATTAGTGAATGAAAATGGTATCGATGATCTAGATGGCGAAAAAGAATTCGATTTTGATTATGACGGCGGAGATTTTGAAGATTTAGATCCAGATCTCTTAGATGATGATATTTAAGTTTAATATTTTTCTTATCATATGTTTCTACAGAGGTTTTGGAGAGGGCGTGAGCCCTTTTTTTCTCTTTAAAAATTTAATAATTTTTATGATGGGCGAAAAAACAGGTGATAAAACATGAATCAATTGTTTTTGTTACATGGCAATGATCCAGCATTAAAAGATTTAATGGCTAATCCCTTAATTCGTCACGGTACCCATCTACCTAAATCCTTATCAAAAGATACTGTGATTATTCAATGGGGTAATGAAACGCGGGTTTCAGATGAGTATAAAGTATTAAATTCCGCCCATTTTATTGAGAAAGTTGCGGATAAAGAACATATGTTAAAAAGCCTCGATCATCAAGGTATTCATGTTCAAACTCCGTTTAGCCAAAATGTTCATTTGCAAGTCTTCTTAGTACCTGTATTTCATTTGAAGGTCTTGGCTCTGTATAGATGTACACTTCATACAGAAAATGTACTTTATCCACAAAATGAAGTGAGTTTTGATTTAAGGAATAGACAACATAGATTAATAGGTCGGTATGCAATCAGGGTGATTTATGCATTAGGTCTGGATTATGGTGTAGTTAAGCTTGGGTTGATTTCTGCAAGGAAGTGTACAGTATTAGATGTAATTCCCACACCAATATTAGACCACAACATGAGAGAGCTATTTTTTAAAGCAATACGCTCATATCATGGGGAACTCATTGAGGAAAGAAAAAGAACAAAAGAAGCGTTGATTGGTTTAGATGTTGAATTTCTATTACGTAATGACAAGGGGAAAATCACCTTTGCTTCTAATTATTTTAACCGAAAAGGAAAAGTGGGTTGCGATTCGGTGTTGAATGGCAACAAGTGGATTTTCCCTATCGCAGAACTTAGACCTAACCCAAGCAAAATACCTAAACAATTAACAATCAATATTTTTAAGCTTATGCATTTTGCACAAGAACAAATAAATGACCCTTCTATTGAATGGTTAGCTGGAGGAATGCCCGTAAAGGGACTGCCTTTAGGTGGGCATATTCATATGAGTCAAATATGGTTGAACTCTTTTTTGTTAAGAGTATTAGATAATTATTTAACTCTGCCAATTATGCTGATTGAAGATAGAACTTCTCTGTTAAGGCGACCTAAATATGGTTTTCTAGGTGACTTTCGCACACAAATACATGGTGGATTTGAGTATCGAAGTTTACCTAGCTGGATTGTTTCACCTAATATTACAAAAGGAGTATTAACGTTGGTTCGTTTAATAGCCGATCATTATTGGGATTTAAAAAGTAGACCATTAAATGATGAAACGATTCAAGCGCATTTTTATAATGGCAACAAAGAAGCACTCTATCCCTATGTGAAAAAGCTTTGGAGTGATCTTGAAGGACTTGATTCATATGCTATTTACAGTAAAGATTTACAAGCATTTAAGAAACAATTATTTGATAAGAGATCTTGGAATGAACAGTTAGATATTAGAACAAGTTGGAGGATTTCTCCCTTTGATACCCTACCTAAAAAGTAGGTTTTTTCTTTTTGAGTTTTCATCACTATAAATGAAGTATTAAATCATGCTATAATAGAGGTTGTTCAAAAAGTCCAATTTTGATCACGATGTAGGCCGATGATGCTATTTCGACATCGAATATTGCACTCACATTTGAAGTCCGGTGCTCATGTAACCAGTCTCTACACTCCGCTCCGGCTCCAGCATGTTCGCACAATCTTCTTGGTGCTGAAAACTGAACTTTTAGAACACTAAATATACAAAAAAAATAGATTGGGGTTCGGTATGGCTAAATATACTCCGATGATAGAACAGTATCTTGAAATTAAAGAGAAGGCGAAGGATGCTTTTTTATTTTTTCGTTTGGGTGATTTTTATGAAATGTTTTTTGAGGATGCAAAACTTGCTGCACAAGAATTGGAAATCACATTAACAGGTCGAGAAGGTGGAGCAGAAGAGAAAATACCGATGTGTGGTGTTCCTTTTCATTCTGCAGAACAATACATCTATAAACTCATTCAAAAAGGTTACAAGGTTGCAATTTGTGAACAAGTACAAAACCCAGCTGAAGCAAAAGGGGTTGTGAAGAGAGAAATTGTAAGAGTGATTACCCCAGGAACTGTCATGGAAGGAAAAATGATAGGGGAAGATAACAATAATTTTATAGTGTGTGTTTCTCACTTTAATGATACATATAACTTAGCGGCATGTGATTTAACAACGGGTGAATTATATGAAACTTCTGGACAAACTTCCTTAGATTTTATCATAGATGAAATAGGTACCTATTCTCCAGTAGAAATTGTATCAGAAGCTTCAACATACTCATATATACATGAAAGAATGAGTCAAAATTCAAGTACAATCTTAATGACGGAATGGAATGCTAAAGATGAACAGTCAGTTAAAGAGCAATTTACAACAAAACTATGGGAGTCATTAAGCTTATCTTCTCAGCATTGTGTAGCTTTACTAATGTCTTATTTAAAAGAAACACAGAAGAGAGCATTATCACACATTACGAACATTCACTCTTATGAACGCAATCAATATATGACGCTTGATCCATTTACTAGAAGAAACCTAGAACTTGTTGAAACAGTTAGGGATCAGTCTAAAAAAGGTTCACTGTTATGGTTATTGGATAAAACAGCAACCTCTATGGGAGCGCGTTTATTGAAGAGATGGGTAGACAAACCTTTAATGAATCTAAATTCCATCAATGAAAGATTAGAAGTGGTAGATACATTAGTTCAGCAATATATTATAAGAGAAGATTTGAGGGAAAAGCTAAAAAATGTGTATGATCTAGAACGATTAGTTGGACGTATCTCTTACGGTAATGCAAATGCAAGAGATCTTGTAGCATTAAAGAAATCTCTAGAACAAGTTCCAGCATTGATTGAGATTTGTAATGATTCTGGGTCAGATAACCTTTCAAGTATTGTTCATTCGTTGGATCAGTGTACTGATTTAAAGGATCGTATCGACGAGGCAATCATAGATGAACCTCCAATTTCTGTGAAAGAAGGAGCGATGATTAAGGAAGGATATCATGATTATCTGGACCAGCTTCGTGAAGCCAGTGTCAATGGAAAACAATGGCTAGCAGAGCTTGAACAAAGAGAAAGAGAAGTTACAGGTATTAAAAAGCTGAAAATAGGTTACAACAAAGTATTCGGATATTTCATAGAAATCACGAAAGCAAATATTAATCTTATTCCAGAGGGAAGATATGAAAGGAAACAAACACTAACGAATGCAGAGAGATTTATTACACCTGAATTAAAAGAAAAAGAAGCATTGATACTAGAAGCAGAAGAAAAAATGGTTGGAATTGAGTATGAGTTATTTAATGATTTACGAAATGAACTTAAATTTCAATTACCAAGATTGCAAATGCTTGCAGGTATCATTTCTACACTGGACGTCTTTCAATCACTGGCTAAAGTTAGTGCAGAAAACGAGTATTGTAAACCTGTGATGACAAACTCTTATGACTTGAACATTAAAGACGGAAGACATCCAGTAGTTGAATCAATATCCAAAGATCAGAGTTTTATAGCTAATGATTCATTGTTTGAATCAGGGGATCAGAACATTTTGCTTATTACTGGACCTAATATGGCTGGTAAAAGTACTTATATGAGGCAGGTTTCTCTTATTTGCATCATGGCTCAAATCGGTTGTTTTGTTCCTGCGTCTGAAGCTACGATTCCAATCATAGATCGGATATTCACCAGAATTGGAGCAGCTGACGATTTAGTAAGTGGTCAAAGTACGTTTATGGTAGAAATGAAAGATATTCAAGTGATGACTGAAAAGGCTACTGCCAAAAGTCTTGTCATCATTGATGAATTAGGGAGGGGGACCTCAACAAGTGAAGGCATGTCCATTGCCCAAGCTGTTATAGAATTTCTTCATAATGAGATAGGATGTAAAACATTAGTTTCTACTCATTTTCATGAACTGGCACATTTAGAAAAGCATTTACCATTCTTAAAAAATTACAGTATGTCAGTAAAGGAGAGTGGAGATGAAGTTACATTCTTACGCAAATTGATAAAAGGTGCAGCAAGCACAAGTTATGGGATTTATTGTGCTCAAATAGCAGGTATTCCTAATTCCATTATTGAAAGGTCTTATCTTTTGTTAAACACTTTTGAATCTCGTGACGTGAATAACGATTCAAATGGTCTGATTGACAATGTAGTGCGTGAGACTGCCGTTACTGAGCAACCTGTAGTGGAATCACCTTTGATGCAAAACAAAGTTGATACCATTCAAATGAGCTTATTTGAAGAATTAGAGGGTAATAATACAGAAGTAAATGACAAACAGAAAAAGGAAAATAAAGATAACGTGATTGAAAAGGAACTTCGGTCGTTAGATTTATTAAATATTACACCGTTACAAGCTATTCAATTCTTGTCAGATTTAAAATCTAAACTTTAATTCAATATGTGTTAAGAGCAGATCACTAATCGTTAAAAATTATGGGAAAAGGTGATAATACAATGAAATTATTTAAAAAGCTACGAACGTTTACAACTTTAGTTATTATGATTGCTTTACTGTTACCAACAGCTGTTTTTGCAGAGGAAAATGAATTTAGTTTCGAGCAGATGGCTGAAATATTTGAAAAACTTAGTGATTATCATGTAAGTGGAGTTAGTGAAAGTGAATTATCAGAAGCCGCAATAGAAGCTATGCTGTTAACATTAAAAGACCCTTATACTGAATATTTTACAGAAGAAGAATGGGATGCTTATGAAAGTAGTTTACAGCAGAACTATGTTGGAATTGGCGTTCAACTAAATGAGGATGAATTAGGCATTTTTATTGAGGTTGTATTTCCCGGCTCTCCAGCCGAAGCAGCAGGACTAAAGTCAGGAGACTATTTTGCAGAAGTAAATGGAGAATCCATGATTGGCATTGAGATGAGTGAATTGATAAGCAAGGTAAAAGGACCTGAAGATACTACTGTTAACATTACGGTCAAAAGAGATCAGGAGATGATTGGATTTGAACTTACTCGTAAACAAATTCAATTACCTGTTATTACATCAGAATCCTTTGATGGCGGTGTTGGATATATACAATTGACAAGTTTTACTGACAAAGCAGGTGAATTATTTGCACAAGAACTTGAAGCTCTCCAGGAAAAAGAAAGTTTGAATGGTTTAGTTGTTGACCTTCGAAATAACCCAGGAGGCTATTTACATGCAGCTTTAAAAATAGCAGAGCAATTCATAGAAGACGGGGTATTGATGTATACAAGTGATCAGAATGGAGACAAAGAGGTGATTAAGATTGAAGATGGTGAATCTCTTTCTATCCCAGTAGTTGTTTTAGTTAATGGAAACAGTGCAAGTGCCTCTGAAGTATTGTCTGGGGCTTTACAAGATTATGAAATTGCAACGATTTTAGGAGAGCAAACATTTGGAAAAGGAAGTGTGCAGAATCTTCTGCCTTTATCAGACGGTGGTGTATTAAAAGTAACAACATATGAGTATTTAACACCAAATCAAAATAAAGTGAATCAGGTTGGAATTACACCTGATATTGAAATAGAGAATGGTGCTGCACAACTTATAAGGGGATTATATGAAGCCGGAGAAGAACAAATAGAAGTAATCATAGAAGATGATAGCTGGGAACTTAACGGAGTAGAATTTAAGACAATTATTGATGTCATTGAAGAAGATGAGAACAAGTATGTTTCTTCAAGAATTTTATCTGCTATCATTCAAGGTGAAATCAACTGGAACCCAGAACTAAAAGCAGTTGAAATCACTACAGAAGAAACATCAGCTACTTTTCCAGTAGTTAGTGAAGGGTTAATGAATGTTAACGGAACAACTTATATTGATTTAAGTGATTTTGAGAAGCAATTCCCCAATTTTAATTGGAGAGTTAATGAAGATATTATTACATTAGATGTAGATTAAGGAGTATTTTATGGGGAAAATTCACATTTTAGAGGAGCAAATAGCGAATCAAATTGCAGCAGGTGAAGTAGTGGAAAGACCTTCTTCAGTAGTAAAAGAATTAGTAGAAAATTCTATTGACGCTCGTAGTACGAAAATTGATGTTTCTATTGAAGAAGGTGGTCTTCAAAGTATCAGGGTGACGGATAACGGTTCTGGTATTGAGAAAGAGGATTGTGAATTAGCGTTTTTACCTCATGCAACTAGTAAAATATCATCCAGTAAAGACTTGTTTCAAATTCGCAGTCTTGGATTTAGAGGAGAGGCGCTTCCTAGTATTGCGGCTGTTTCTAAAATGTCATGTATCACCTCAACTCAAAATACTGGATTGGGTTATCAGATTGTCAATGAAGGCGGAGTATTAAGAACAATTGGGGAAACAAGAGCTTCTAAAGGTACGGACATTACAGTAAAGGAATTATTTTATAATACACCTGCTAGATTGAAATATGTAAAAACTATTCAAACTGAATTAAATCATATTTCTGATTATATTTATCGATTAGCATTAGCGTACCCTAAGATTCGATTTACTTTAACTCATAATGCGAAAATACTATTGCAAACACTAGGTAATGGAGATTTGTTGCAAGTGATTGCTGCTATTTATGGAAGAACGATTGCAAAAGCGATGGTTCATGTGGAAGCTAGCGATATGGATTATTCTTTATCTGGATTCATAGCAAAGCCTGAGATGACTCGTTCAAATCGTTCATCTATTTCTTTCATCGTAAATGGCAGATATATTCGTAATCCTTTTCTGAATAAAGCCATTTTAAATGCGTATCATACGCTGTTACCCATTCATAGGTATCCGATTTGTGTTCTTCATATTCAGATGAATCCAACATTATTGGATGTGAATGTACATCCAGCAAAACTGGAGGTTAGATTTAGCAAGGAAAAAGAGTTAATGATGTTTTTGGAGCAAGAGCTTAGAAAAGTACTTCAACAGCAAGTATTAATTCCAGCAGCGAAGGAGCCAAAAAAGGATAAAACAGTAGTCATTCAGGAAAAACTAGATATATATTCAAATCATAAAACTAAGGATAACTATAAAACTCAGAATAATTACTCTACAATCAATGAAAAAATAAATACAAGTGACCGGCTTTTAACAGATACTAACCGCAATAAACAAAGTTCAATGGATTATAATGATCAACATCAACATCATAAACCGAAAAATAAAATAAATAATGACAAAGGTTATACTAGAGCAAATAACAATACTTCAAGAGAAGTAGTGAATCAGCTTATGTCTTCTCATGATCAATCTAAAGAGAAACATACAAGTGGATTACCTGATTTTCCAAAGTTGTATCCAATTGGCCAAATGCATGGTACATATATTATTGCACAAAATGAAACAGGACTATATCTTATAGATCAGCATGCAGCGCATGAACGAATTAATTATGAATATTATTACCAAAAATTTGGTAATCCGGAACCCGTTAGTCAAGAATTATTGCTGCCTATCACATTAGAATTCACTCCTTCTGAAGTGGAGTTGTTAAAGGACCGTATACATTATTTTGAACAGGTTGGGGTGCGACTGGAGTTCTTTGGAGGTAAAGCTTTTCGAGTAAGCTCATATCCTTATTGGTTTCCAGAGGGTGAAGAAAAAGAAATTATTACTGAGATGGCTGAGTGGATTATGTCAGAGAAAAAAGCCATTGATATTGCAAAATTAAGAGAAAAATCCTCTATTCTGTGTTCCTGTAAAACTTCCATAAAAGCAAATCAATATTTAAGTTCGAGTGAAATCGAAGCATTGTTAGATAAATTAATTGATTGTCGAAATCCTTATACATGTCCTCATGGAAGACCGATAGTGATTAGTTTCTCTACGTATGAGTTAGAAAAAATGTTTAAAAGAGTGATGTGAGTAATGATTATATCTACATCTTATGATGCTTCCATAAATATCATTGAAAAATCTAGATTCTTGGCTAAAGAATTGAATGCAACATGGATACCGAGAAAGAAAAATACGATAACAAAAATTAAAAAAATGTACGACAATCAACCATTGTTGGTTGTTTCTCAAATTGAACTGAAATATTATGGAGAAAATAATACAGATTCACCTTTATTTTTTCATCCTAGCAGTTCATATTTTCGTATAAAACGATTGATGAAGGGTGAACATGATCCTTTAATTAAATATTCTGGGGCAAAATCAGGAGACATTGTATTAGATTGTACTGCTGGGTTAGCATCCGACTCAATTGTTTTCTCTTATGTTACAGGTTCAACAGGAAAAGTAACTTCATTAGAAAGCGAAAAAATTCTCTATACTTTGATTAGAGAGGGGCTGCAAAGTTATGAATCAGAACTTGTAACAGTTAATGATGCAATGAGACGTATTAAAGTTAAACATACAGATCATGAAAGTGAATTGATTCATATGGAGGATAATAGCGTAGATATTATATATTTTGATCCAATGTTCAGAATTCCGATTCAAGAAGCAAGCTCTTTCAAACCAATGAGAGGTATTGTGAATTCATCACAAATCAGTTTAAAATCGATGGAGGAAGCTAGAAGAGTTGCAAGAAAAACTATCATAATCAAGGAAAAAAAACGTAGTCCAGAGTTTGAAAGACTTGGATTTAATACAATATATACTACATATTCACAAATAGCTTACGGAGTGATTGAAATTTGAATGGAGCTACTACAAAACCAAAACTTTTAGTATTAATTGGTCCAACTGCTGTTGGTAAAACAAAAATGAGTTTAGACATTAGCAAGCAATTTGACTGTGAAATCATTTCTGGGGATTCCATGCAGGTTTATCGAGGTTTGGATATCGGTACTGCTAAAGCATCCGTAGAAGAAAGAACCATGGTGCCTCATCATCTTATTGATATTCATGAACCTGATGACCCTTTTTCAGTATCAGATTTTCAAGACAACGCCAAAAAAGCGATACTTGATATTACAGCACGTGGACATTTACCATTTATCGTTGGAGGGACGGGATTATATATTGAGTCCCTTTGTTATAATTTTTCGTTTAGTACTGCTGGGTCTGATGAGACATTTAGAGCAGAACAAAAGAAGTTTGCTGATGAACATGGTGAGAAGGCTTTATATGAGAAATTAAAAGAAATCGATCCTAAAGGTGCAGAAAATATTCATTTCAAGAATGTAAGGAGAGTGATTAGAGCACTGGAAGTTTACCACCTTACAGGTAAACCGTTTTCAGAAAACACGAGAAATGAACTCAAAGATTCACCTTATCAACTCTGTATTATAGGACTGACGATGGATAGATCTATCCTATATCAACGAATAGAGCAGAGGATAGATCAAATGATAGAACTTGGTTTGATTGATGAAGTAAAGAACTGCTTAGCTCTTGGAATGACGAAGGATATGGTTTCTATGCAGGGGTTAGGATATAAAGAAATCATCTCATACTTAGAGGGAGACATTAGTCTGGATCGAGCAATATATTTATTGAAAAGAAATACGAGAAGATTTGCCAAAAGACAGTTATCTTGGTTTAGGCATATGGATGCTATTAATTGGATTGATATAACTAATTCTGAAAATTATGATGCTCATTTGACACAAATTCATGATATAATAGAGGAAAGATTACAGTAAATTCTGAATATACTTTTTAAATACTCCAACATATTTAATTATGTATGAAGAAATGAATTTAATAGGGAGGGTTCCATTAATGAATAAATCCATTAACATTCAAGATACTTTTTTGAATCAACTTCGTAAAGAAAGTATCTCTGTAACAGTGTATCTAACAAATGGTTTTCAACTTAGAGGACTCATTAAAGCTTTCGATAATTTTACGATTGTTATTGAAAGTGAAGGGCGTCAACAAATGGTTTATAAACATGCGATTTCCACTTTTACACCTCAAAAAAACGTATCTTTGATGTCAGATAATCAAAGTGAAGTTTAAATTATTTTAGCTGGAAAACGTTTTACATAACCATGCTCTGAAACAACCCAAAAAATATTGGGTTGTTTTTTTCACGTATAGGGCATTTTTCTTAGAATTGGCAATTGTACAATTATAGGTGAAGGATATTATCGATAAAATTAAATATCCTTGACCAATATACTTTATCGTTGGTGAAGACTTCAGACATATTATAGATATGGTTGATTTAGATTGTAAAATTAAAAATAAAGGGAATTAGTGGTCTTAATTTAGTAATTTTCTTAGAAATTAATAATTAACGGTATTAGGTGGTCTTATTCAATCATTATTTGTAACATTTTCATCATTTTCGTTAAAAATCCACAATTTAAGACCACAAATTACCGCTATTTAATTATGGAGTTGCAAAAAACATAGTTTAAGACCATAAATTCCTTTATTTTAAAATGGGATGATTGGGTGCCAAGTTGACCATATAATTATAGTCGTAATCGTGGGAGTTTATGATCTGATCACTAAACTTTGATATGAATTAAGCTTGTGTTGACGCATACTGTTTTCCCATTTGTCATCTAGATCATTTTACTTTATCTAGATGTATTTTATTTTATCAATTTAGATAAACACGAACATTTTTATTGACAGGACAAAAAATATTCATTTATTATTAGATATATAAATAATAAAATGAATTTTTCAATAAAATGTTCGTATATCCTTGTGGATATGGCGCAAGGGTTTCTACAAGGAACCATGAATTCCTGACTACGAATGGATACTTTTTAGTGTACCTGTATCTGTTCTTGTAGTCAGGATTTTTTTATGAGTATCTATTAGGGTGTAGGAGGAAAAAAGAATGGAAAAATATGATCTTATAATAATTGGAGCAGGTCCTGCTGGAATATTTGCCAGTTATGAAATGACGATAAAAAAGCCTAGTGCAAAAATTTTGTTAATAGATAAAGGGCATGATATTTATCGCAGAAGATGTCCAATTTTAGAAGGGAAAATTGAGTTTTGTCCTCCCCCAGCAGGAAAAAAAGATTATGCAGGTTGTCTTCCAGCTTGTTCTATAACAGCAGGTTTTGGAGGTGCTGGTGCGTATAGTGATGGAAAATTTAACATAACAACTGAGTTTGGTGGATGGATGACAGACTATCTCCCTCCGTCAAAAGTCCTAGGGTTGATTCAGTATGTAGATAGTATTAATCTACGACATGGGGCGACTGAACACATTACCGATCCTACAACAGAGGCTGTAAGAAATATTGAACAAAGAGGGTATGCTGCTGGTTTGAAGCTGCTCAGAGCTCAAGTAAGGCATCTAGGAACGGAGCAAAACCTTGAAATCCTGAAATCAATTTATGAGTATTTAAAAATGAGAATTAATATGATGTTTAAAACTGAAGTAGAAGATATAATCACTGAAAAAGTGAATGGAGATCATGTTGTAAAAGGAGTATATCTTAATGGAGGGCTGCAATTCCAAAGTGACACGGTTATGATTGCGCCTGGACGAGATGGTTCTAAATGGCTGTCTGGAATATTTAAAAGCAGAAGGTTGAAAATGGTTAACAATCAAGTAGATGTGGGTGTGAGGGTTGAAACTTCAGATGTTGTTATGAGAGAAATTAATGAACATTTATACGAGGGGAAATTTATTTTTAATACGAGTGTAGGTACACGTGTTAGAACTTTTTGCAGTAACCCTTCAGGGCATGTTGTAGTCGAAAACCATAGTGGAGTAATGGCTGCAAATGGGCATTCATATAAAGATCCTAAACTTGGTTCATCCAATACGAATTTTGCTTTATTAGTATCACACAAATTTACTGAACCGTTTGATAAACCGAACGAATATGCAAGAGAAATATGCCAGCGTGCAAATGATCTGTCTAATGGAGGGGTCATTGTTCAAAAGTTTGGGGATATTAAGAAAGGTCGGCGTTCTACGGATCAAAGAATTAAAGAAGGGTTTCTTGAACCCACTCTGAAGGAAGCTGTTCCAGGTGACCTTGGGTTGGTATTGCCATACAATACGATGGTTAGTTTGATTGAAATGGTAGAAGCTTTGAATGAAGTAACACCAGGAATTGCATCAGAGCATACTCTCTTCTATGGTGTTGAAGCTAAATTTTATTCAGCAAGACCTAAGTTATCCGAAAACTTTGAAACGGAAATAAAAGGGCTATACTGCGGTGGAGATGGTGCAGGTATTACACGGGGGCTTGCTCAATCTGGTGCAGCAGGTGTGTGGATAGCAAGAGATATAGTCAATAACAAAATGTAACGAAGTGGGTCCGTCTTGGCATCCGATGTGTTGAATGTCAATGTTATTCTCATTTGTTCACTTTTGTGGGTGTATGATGATTGTGTTAAAATAAGAGTTATACTTTAAATACTTTTTATATTTAATTGGTTTTTGTGTTTATTTTGAGCTTTTTAACAACAGGGAGTAGATCAACATGGAAAATAAGTCATCCTCAAACGAAACTGTGAACCAGGAAGAAGAAAGTACTAGACAAAAAGAAAATAAAAGAAATATGAAGAAGTTCTTTAAATGGCTCACAATATCTATCATGGTATTTATTGCACTTTTATTTGTGGGTTATTTGCTGATTATTTTTAACGGTGAAAGATTATTAAAAGAGAATTTAAAAAAGATGGATATGTTAGAAGCCTCTATTATTTATGATCAAAATGGAAAGGAAATTAGAAAACTTTTTAAGGAAAATAGAGAAATTGTCAGTTCAACTGATATTCCAGAATTAATGATTGATGCTTTTATAGCGACTGAAGATAAGCGTTTTAATGAACATGGAGGTGTAGATCCCTGGGCAATTGGAAGGGCACTTTATAAAGATTTAGTGTCAGGGGAAATTGTTGAGGGAGGCAGTACAATTACTCAGCAGCTTGCAAAAAACATGTTTCTCTCATCAGAAAAAACGATATTTAGAAAAGTACAAGAAGCCTCTATTGCAATTGCGCTTGAAGATCAATTTACAAAAGAAGACATCTTAGTAATGTATTTAAATCAAATCTACTTTGGACAAGGGAATATTTACGGAGTAAAGACAGCTTCTAAGTCATATTTTGGTAAGGATAATTTACATGATTTAGAATTGTGGGAAGTTGCCACATTAGCGGGTATACCCAAAGCACCTTCCTATTATAATCCAATTGATGATCCTGAAAAATCCAAAGAACGAAGAGGGATTGTATTACAGCTTATGTATGATCAGAATATCATTGCCAAATCAGAGATGACTGAAGCGAAGAAAGTGGATTATCAACCGATTGAAGGAAAAAAGCAAAATAATGTGTCCTTCATAGATTATGTCATAATAGAAGCTGCTAATAAAGCCGGGATTTCTGAAGATGAACTTCGTGAGGGCGGTTATAGAGTACACACTACATTAGATAAAAACGTACAAGAAGTTTTAGAACATACGTTTGCTGAGGACCAATGGTTTCCTGAAGGTGGCCCTGAACAACAGGTACAAGCTAGTATGGTGATTATGGATCATCAGAACGGTGAGATCAAAGGTATGATAGGGGGAAGAGATACGGTACAAAAAGGATTGAATCGAGTGATCATTCCTCGTCAGCCAGGATCGTCTTTTAAACCTATTGCTGTTTATGCACCTGCATTAGAAACAGGATCATGGCAGCCGTATTCTTATTTAACGGACGAGCCAATAAAGTTTGGAGATTACGCTCCAAAAAATTATTATAACAGGTATCTAGGTCGAGTCTCAATGGTTAAAGCGATAGAGGATTCTATCAATATACCTGCCGTTTGGTTATTAAATGAAATAGGAATTCAAACTGGGATTGATTTTATTAATAATGTAGGGATCGAGCTTAATGATAATGATCGTAATTTATCCATTGCCTTAGGTGGACTTACTACAGGAGTGACACCACTAGATATGGCAGAAGCATACAGTAGTTTTGCAAATAATGGGACATGGATTGAAGCAACCACTATCCGTAAAGTGATCAATGATTTAGGTGAAACCATTTATTTATCCGAGCCTGAAACTAAAGAAGTAATGTCTAAACAAACTGCCTACTACATGACAAAAATGATGGAACAAGTCGTTCAGAAAGGAACGGGAACAAAAGCACAATTGGATCGATCAGTAGCGGGTAAAACTGGCTCCACTCAAATAGGGTTAGCAGAAGTAACTGATCCAAATGCAACGCGTGATCTATGGTTTGTAGGTTATACTCCAGAATGGACAGCGGCTGTATGGATGGGCTTTGACAAAACGGATGCACAGCATTATTTAAAAGTGACTAGCAGTTATCCTGCCCAGCTTTTTTCACAAGTTATGTCTCAATCGCTTGTAAATGTACCTCCAAGCTCGTTTATCAGACCTGAAGGGGTAAATGAACTAGTTGAACCACCTTCAGCTGTGAATGACTTAGTTGCTTTATATGATGAAATGAATGAAGTAGTTGAATTAACATGGTCACCTGTCAAAGGAAATGAAAACTTATATCTTGTATACAAAAAAGAAAAGAAGGATAAAAATTATGAACTTGTATTTACAACTCCAGATCCATATATAATTGATATTGACATTCAAGAGAAAAAAGAATATGAGTATTATGTTATTACTTATAATAGTGCATATGAATTGTTCAGTAGGAAATCAAATACGGTAATGGTTGAAATCCCTAAAGATAGAGATGGATTTTTCTTTGATGATTTACCTTCTTTATTTGACTAATCAGAAAGACTAGATATTTGTATTGGAGAAAAGTTTAGTGAAGTTAATGAAAGTTTAGTGACATTTAAGAGTGATTTTACTTTTTAAAGTAAAAAAAGGGTAGAAATAATTGTGTTTGGTTCAGAAATTTGGATATAATGATGAAGGAAAAGAAGTAGATATTATGAAAAATCTAGGAGGCACAGGAAATATGACAACGAATCTTCCACCAAAAACTTGTACAATTGAAAGAATGGTTACAGATAAGGACGATGTAAAAAGAGTATTAAATGGCGAAAAAACAGCTACTAGAAGAAACGGTAGATATGCAGATATTGGAGAAATCATGGAGCTAGAAGGAAATAGATATGAAGTTTATAACGTATATCAGCAATCATTAGGGGATATGCGAGATGAACACGCTCAAACTGAAGGTTATTCGGATATGAAATCTTATAAGGATAAAATCATGTCACTTCATCCTGGAATGCCTTGGTTGCCTCAAATGCAAGTATGGGTACACGAATTTCGTAAAGTAGACTAAATTATATTTATGAATTCTTGATTACCTAACTAGAAGCAGTGTTCTCATTATGAAAACACTGCTTTTGTATGTATTGCATTCAAATTGGGTTTTGTATCATATCATTCATTAATGTAATCAAATTAGGAGGAAGGTCTACATATGTATACAATTTATGTTATTATTTTATATTTACATATATTTAGCGTAATCCTATCTATTGGTCCTATCTTTATTTTATTCCCTTTGTTAAATAAGCTGAAACATCAAGTAGATATTGAAAAAACAGTCTTAGAATTAATACGTATTATTGTGAGATTATCTAAACATGCTGGTCACGTATTGGTAACAACCGGAATTTTATTAATTTGGTTAGGTGGATGGAACTGGTTAGATTCATGGATTGTTATGACAGTGCTCGTGTTGATGTGTTCTATTTTTTTTATGGCGCGTGCCTTTTCACCTACCATTAGAAAAATAGAAAAAAAGGAAGGAAATCGTATTAATCTAATTCAAAAACTTAAACGATCAATCATTTATTACATCTCTATTTTATTAATTGCAATGTGGTTTATGGTGCAGAAACCCGTTTTGTGGTGAGATGTTGAGTTGATAAGAGGAGAGCAAAGTAGTCGTTTTCTTTAGAAAAACTACTTTGCTCCACAGGATTTTTATTCACTCAATATTATCCATTATCGTAACGGGTCTAGCTAATTTTTTAATATTTAAAGTATATATTCCTTCTTCAACTACTTTCTCAGATTCTCCTAAGATATCTCCAGGAACGATAGCTAACTGTGATACTGGAAGTTCAAACTCTACCGTGGTCGTTTCATTCGGTTCAAGATGTACTTTTGAAAATGCTGCTAATTTTCTAACAGGAGTAAGGACAGAACTTAATTGCTGATCAACATACAATTCAACGGTTTCTGATCCTGCTAGCTCGCCACGATTTGTTACATCAACAGAAACTTTTATAATACTATCCATAGTGCCTTCTTCATCTACCTTAAAGTTGCTGTAGTTAAACTTGGAATAACTTAAACCATATCCAAACTCATACAGAGGCAAATATGCCTTTTCATTCAATGTACTTTTTGGATAATGGTTGTAAAACATAGGTAATTGTCCAATTTCATTTGGCCAGCTAAAAGCAAGTTTACCGCTTGGATTTTCTTTTCCAAATAATACATCTGCTAAAGCATTGCCGCCTTCTGTACCAGGTAGGTATGCCATAATAAACGCATCCATATCCCCGACAAGATCGGTCACGATTAGAGGTCTCCCTGCAACTAATACACCGACAATAGAAGTTTCAGTTTGTGCAAGCTTTTGAATCAGTTCTGCTTGGTCACTAGGGACTGCTGCATTCGTAGTGTCCCCATCAAATTCTGCATAAGGATCTTCACCAAAAACAACTATGGTGACATCTGCTTGTTTTGCTGCTTCAACTGCTTTGGCTGTATCTTTTTCGAAAAGTACATTTGTTTCTGGTGAGGCAGAGTTTTGAATCCCTTCAAGGAAGCTGACTGCAGGGGGAACCCCTTCTCCTGTTAATCCTTGCCAACCTATCGTCCATCCTCCCATTTGATTTGCGATATTGTCAGCGCTAGGACCTGTGACAAGAATCGTTTTTACCTCTTTTGATAATGGTAGGACACCGTCATTTTCTAACAAGGTTAAACTTTCAACCGAAGCTTGTCTTGCTAGTTCTCTATCTTGGTTTAAAGTGAGAGCTTCCGTTGTATCAGGATCTATATAGGGTTTTTCAAACAATCCTAATTCAAATTTTAAAATAAGTATTCTTGATACTGCATCATCAATCCGTTCCATTGGAATGAGTTCTTCATTTACTGCTTCTATTAGGTTTTTTGTATAGTCTTCAATCCCAACAGGCAGCATGGACATATCTACACCTGCATTGATACTTCGTGCTATAGAGTCCTTATAATTGTCAGTAATTTGATATTGACTATGCAAACGAATGATATCCTCCCAGTCGGTTACAATCACGCCCTCAAAACCCATTTCTCCTCTTAATACATCTGTTAATAAATATTGAGATGCATGAACCGGAACTCCATTGATAGACCCGCTATTAACCATGACTGTTTTAGCTCCATCAGCAATCGCTTTTTCAAAAGGGGGATAGAATATTTCTCTAAGTGTACGCATAGGGATTTCTGCAGATGAACGATCCTGACCATTTAAAGGTTGTGAATAGCCTAAAAAATGTTTAGCGGTAGCTGCAACTTTTCCAGTTAAACTTATATCTTCTCCCTGATGTCCTATAATAGAAGCTGATACCATTTCCGAAACAAGATAAGGATCTTCACCAAATGTTTCATAGAAACGACCCCAGCGCAAATCACGACCTACATCTGCAACTGGAGCAAAGTTCCAATGTATGCCAGTTGATCGAACGCTTTTCGCTGTACTAGCACCTAACTTTTTAACTAGCTCTGTGTTTCGTGAGGCGGCCAGCCCTAGGTTATGTGGAAAAATCGTTGCTCCAACGACATTGTTATGGCCATGCACTGCATCAACACCGTAAATAACAGGAATGCCAAGTCGTGAATTTTCAATTGCACTTTTTTGAATTTCATTTGTCATCTCAGCCCAGAACTTGGGCTCATTTGAAACAGGAGTCGTTCCTCCTCCACTTAGTATAGAACCTACATGGTAGTCTTTAAAGGTCTTAACTAACCATTCATCATTTAATGGACCTGCGTCCCATTCTGAGTTTCCTTGAAGTTGTGTAACATTGACCTGTGTCATTTGTCCTGCTTTTTCTTCTAATGTCATGCGAGATAATAAATCTTGCACTCGTACATCAATGGGCTGAGTAGCATCCTTATATATAAGCTCTCCTCCTTCTAGTAGTTGACTCCCATCTTCTCTATCATTATTAAAGAAAAATATAGCAGCAATAATAATCAAGATTAGGGATAAAATACCTATAAAAATTGATTTTGAATTCATGGTTCTCACTCTTTTCCGCCTCTCTTTGATACACATATAGTTATTGAAATTGATTTCAATAACTATATTATGGATTAACTGTATTGCATATTCAAGGCATAGGTGTTTTTTAGATGATAACATTTCGAATAGCTTGTTCTTCAATCTTCAAGCTTTGGTCTTTGTTTTCTTGAATAAGCCCTTGGCAAATGATACAATTTTTTTATTAAAAATGGATGGAGATGGACGTAAAAATGAAAATGAAGCCATGTATACAATTATTCACTTTAGTTATGATTTTAGTAGTTATGTTAACTGGGTGTGCATCAGATCAAACTGGAAATGAAAACGATAAAGAAAATAAAAGCTGGAGCCAACCTCCTGAAATGCAAATCGATCCTTCAAAGAATTATGCTGCAGTTATCCATACTTCTAAAGGAGAATTTACGGTTCAATTGTTTGCGGACACAGCACCAGTCACAGTGAATAGTTTTGTCTTTTTAGCAAATGAAAACTTTTATGAAGGGATTACGTTCCACAGAATAATTGAAACTTTTATGATTCAGACAGGAGATCCAACAGGTACAGGTAGAGGAGGTCCTGGTTATCAATTTGAAGATGAATTAGAGACACCTCATTTATATGAACCTGGCATAGTTGCCATGGCAAATAGCGGACCAAATACGAATGGTAGTCAATTTTTTATTTGCACTGGAGAGGACAGTCGAAATCTAAATTTAGCTCCAAATTACACTATTTTTGGAAAAGTAACAGAAGGGATGGATACAGTTATAAATATAGCTCAAACACCTGTAACTATGAATCCAAACGGAGGAGATTCCACCCCTAGTTTACCTGAGGAAGAAGTAACGATTGAGTCTATTGAAATCATCGAATCCTAAACAAAACTGGATTATTTTCAATGAAGATGAAAGGAAGAAATTTCTCGTGGAAAATCTAAATCATCATAGAGCATGTTTACTCATTCATGGATTTTCGGGTGGTTCATTTGAAGTGGATCCATTAGCTGCATATTTGAGAGAACAAGGGTGGATTTGTCATGTACCCACTTTACCAGGGCATGGAGAACATTTAAAGGATTTAAAGAATATAAAGTATCATCAATGGATGGAAGCAGTGAAAAAAGAAGCAGTAAAAATGTCTGAATTATATTCTCGATTTGATTTAGTTGGATTTTCAATGGGTGGTGTACTCGCTGCTTATATAAGCAATCACTTTCCAGTAAAGAAGTTAGTGCTTTTAAATGCCGCAGTGATTTATGTTAGTCCAGGCCGATTTATGAAATTGACTTATAAACAAATGAGAAATAAAGATTGGAGTCGGTTTAAAAAAATAAATGGCGTTCCTCTGTCTGCTACTTGGCAATTTATACAGCTAGCCCATCGTTTAAGAGTTGAATTTAGTAAGGTGCATACTCCAACTTTGATTGTGCAGGGACAACAAGATCATATTGTACATCCATATAGTGCTAGCTATTTAAAACGGATCATACCAGCAGAAGAAAAATCAGTCGTATATTTCCCGTTGTCCACTCATGTCATATGTTTAGGTAAAGAAGCGGAAGAAGTTTTTGAGACAGTAGGAGGGTTTTTGAAGTGAGAATGAGCAGCAGTATTCAATTAAATACTAAACGAAAAATGAATAACAGATCTAAGCTATTTAAAGTAGGCAGTGTATTTTTACTTATGTTTATTTTATGGGCAGGTTATGTTCAGTGGAAAATCCAATCTGTGGAGCAAATGCAGTTGCCAACATCCTCAGATGTAGGTATTGTGATGGGTATGGCATTAGGTGAGAATAATGAAGCTACTCTAGGGTTAAAGGAAAGATTAGATCATGCATTTGATTTATATGAAAAAGGGTATTTTGAAAATATTATTGTATCAGGTGGTTTAGATGCAAATGGTGCCACAATTACCGAGGCGGAAGGCATGAAACAGTATTTAGTATCAAAAGGCATACCTGAAGAAAAAATTATGGAGGAAAGAGAAGCTACTAGTTCATATGAGAATATATTGTATAGCCGAAATATTATGAAGGAACACGGTTTCGAATCCACAGTTGTTATTACGCATGCATATCATGGGGCAAGAACTTTAGATGTTGCTCAATTTTTAAATTTAACGGAACCTGTGGTGTCTACTACACAATCAGAAGTCATGTTCATGCCTTATCACAAAAGCAGAGAGACATTAGCTTATACAAAATGGCTGATGGATAAAATGTTATTCAAAGTGGGTGTGAAATGAATTAAGGATTAAATGAAGGGGAAAACCCTCCATTCCTTAGTTTTATAATCTTGATCTATAATTAATGAAAGGACGAGGTGATTTATATTACAGAAAGATTGAAACAACAAATGGAATTTATTATAGAAATCGATAAACTAAAGACCATTTTAAGACAAACAAATGTCATAGGAGAGACTAGGCGGGAAAATGATGCAGAACATTCCTGGCATTTAGCGATGATGTGTCTGGTTTTTTATGAATACGCAAATGAAAATAGTGTGAATATGTTAAGAGTTTTAAAGATGCTGTTAATTCATGACATTGTGGAAATTGATGCAGGCGATACGTTTGCTTATGATGATAAAGGACATGAAGACAAAAGGGAACGAGAAGAACTAGCTGCGAAACGATTATTTCATTTATTGCCTAAGGACCAAGCTCTAGAATTTATACAACTCTGGGAGGAGTATGAGGAGAGAAAAACACCTGAATCTCGTTTTGCACTTACTTTGGACAGGCTTCAGCCCATGCTTCTGAATTATCATAATCAAGGTGCTGCTTGGCAAAATCATAAAGTGACAGGAGACAAAGTATACAATAGAAATAAAATCATGGCAGAGGGTTCAGAAACTTTGTGGGGATATGCGGAGCAGTTAATACGTGACGCTGTAGATAAAGGTTATTTATTGACTGAATAAAATTGAACTAAATATAAAATAAAAAATCTATTCAAGTAAAAAAAGGATGATTATTCATTGTCTGAAATTATGTTAACTTGGGACATATTTACCATCATCGGAGTTGTTGCCTTTGCAGTCAGCGGATCCATTGCTGCTATGGAAGAAAGATATGATATTTTAGGTGTGATCATTCTAGGGCTTGTAACTGCTTTTGGTGGTGGGGCGACTAGAAATTTATTATTGGGTATCCCGATATCAAACCTATGGGAACAAGGAAACTTATTCGTAATCGCCATTATTTCCATGCTTATTGTCTTTTTACTTCCAAACCTTTGGTTTCATTTTATTAAACAATGGATGTTTTTTGATGCTGTTGGATTAGCGGCTTTTTCGATTCAAGGGGCTCTATTTGCTGTTGATATGAATCTTCCGATTAGTGCTGTCATTGTGGCTGCGTTGCTTACCGGAAGTGGGGGTGGTATCATTAGAGATTTATTAGCAGGTAGGAAACCTTTTATTTTTCGGGATGAAATCTATGGATTATGGGCGATGTTAGTCGGTTTAGTCATAGGTTTAGGCTTGGTTGATTCTCCTATTGGGTTCTATATTGTATTTGTACTTGTTATATTGTTAAGAATGTTATCTGTTTATTATGGTCTTAAATTACCCAAAAAACCAATATATAGAAAAGGACTAAAAAAAGTATAAGTTTAAACAGTATGAACAAAACAAAAATTAGACTCGAAATAGAAATTATTTACTTTTATTTTATTCTATTTGAAATATAATAGTAATAACCTTGTCTAAAAATTCTGAAAACTAGGAGAATTTGTATGTTAGATAAAAAAGCATATCTTTCAAAACAAGAAGATGTTGTCCAAAAATTCTTAACTAGATCAGACCTCAGTATTTATAAACAACTTTTTGAAACTTCTGCACATGGTTTGGCTATCGTTTCACCATCTGGCTCATGTATAAAAGTGAATCACAAATTTTGCTTAATACTAGGCTATCCAGAACAGAACTTTCTTGATACTATTGAATCTAGTTTTCATATTAATGATTTACAATTAAATAAACAAGAACTTGAGCCACTGATATACGGGAAGGTAGAAACCTTTAAAATTGAAAAGAAATTAAAATCATTATTATGGATATCTATAGATGCTTCTATATTTCTTTATGAAGATGTACCATTCATATTTCTTACAATAGAAAATATAACTTCTCGTAAAGTGAATGAACTAAAAATAAAAGAGGAATTACAATTTTTCAAATCCTTCCAAATGTATAACAACCTTCCTATTATTTCATGTGATTTGGATGGTCGTATTGTATTCACAAATACAGCTGCTGGAATAAAATTAGGTTACCTGAAGGAAGAATTATTAAACCAACCTCTTGCAAGCTTTACGATACAACAAGATATCAATGACTATATAAAAAAACAAAAAGTTGTTTTAGATGGTGAAATTTATACTCATGTTAAGGATTTAGATATCATCTGTAAAAATGGTAAAACCCTTTCAATTGAAATGAAGTTTTTACCTATATATGTAGATGATCGATTGGCTGGATCACATGTTATATTTTGGGAAGCAAGCGAATACAGAAATGCTTTGAATTTGATTCATCACCATAATGGTTTATTGTTTAAATGTAAAAAAATAGATGGAAAGTTTGTATACACCACATTTGCAGGCTCTATTATGAAAAAAAAGAAGCTTGAGCTTAAAAATTTAGTGGGTAAAACGATTAATGACTTTTTTACAGGCAACGAATTTGTAAGAATAGAAAAGTATTATAGACAAGCATGGGAGGAAGGAAAAGTAGTTTCCTTCGAAGGCATTTATTTAAAAAATACATATTTTTTAGTTACTTTAAAGCCAGTGTTTGAGAACGGTAAAACCATTGAAGTAGTTGGTACTTTTACTGAAATAACAAATTTAGATCACTCTCGAATTAGATATCAGTCACTTTTAAATAATTCAATCGTAGGTATCTTTTTGTATCAAGATGGGGCGTTTAGCTTTGTAAATGCTAGATTATGTGAAATGTACGGATATTCACAGAATGAACTTTTAGAACAAGATATTTTAAATCTATTTTTGACAGAAGAAAGAAATGTGATTCATAGTAATTTACAGAAATTAATGAACGGTTTTGTAAGTAAATTTGAAACAAAATGTAATGGATTGCATAAAAACAACACGATCATCAGTTTGAAGCTGCAGTTTTCATTAATCGAGTTTCAAGATAAACCCATGATTATTGGAATTATAAATGATGTAACAGAAACAAAATTGCAGAAAACAACTAAACAATCCATCGTAGGTCAACTGGCAGCTGGTTTTGCTCACGAAATAAGAAATCCATTAACAACACTAAAGGGTTTTGTTAGAATTATGGAACTAAATATGGAAAGTAAAAACTGCCCCGACACTATAAAGCACATTAATATTATGAAATCTGAGTTAGACAATATTCATGTGATAACAAATAAGTTTTTATCTTTAGCCACACCACAAGTTGTTGACTTAGAACAACATAATCTTCATATTATTGTGAAGGAAGTAATTTCTTCTATGGAAGAGGATGCAGGGAAGCATAATATTCAAATTCACTTAAAAATAGAAACTAAATTAATGTACACCAGGTGTGATGTAAAACTATTAAAGAAATCCTTTAGGCATATTATTGGAAATTCAATAAATGCGATGCCAAAAGGTGGAGAGATATTAGTGAAAATCAAATCGATTTGCAACAAACTGATCGTTTGTGTACAGGATCAAGGGATTGGGATTTCAAGTGAGAGATTAGAAAAACTAGGGGAACCTTTTTATACTACAAAAGAAAAAGGCACGGGATTAGGTTTAATGATGTGTTATAAAATTTTAGAAGCACATCATGGAAAGATTCATATTAGCAGCAGGGTAAACGAAGGAACTACCGTTGAAATTTATTTACCAGATATAGAAGGGGTTTATTTAAATTAAAGTAAAACCTCACTAAATTAATTAATAGTGAGGTTATTTCCAGTTGAGATAGATAAATGAGCGCATAGTGGTTGATAATTACCTCCAATTACTAAGAGGTGATATATATTATGTTCAAATCCTTCATTTTGTATAGACAAGTATCCTATGATAAGTACACATTTTTTCAGAAACCAAGACTTTATTATGATTTAAGATCGTCTCAATGGAGATAAGATTCTCCATTGAAACTATTTGTTTGATTATTCAAAGACCAATTGTTTAAATGTTCCTCCGATATCTCGGAATTTTGGTTAACTGTTAACTGAATGTTAGATAAATTTAAACATAGAACGCAGCTGCTAAGATGATAACTAAAAGAATGAATAGTACTAAAACAATTACAGCTCCACCACTACCTGAACGTCCACTATAACAACTCATTTAGTTTTCCTCCTTTTTCTATGACGTAGTATATATTATGTTAAGTTAATTTAACGTGATTGGACTGGTGTACCGATGCAAATGCACATTTTTCCACATTTTTTAGTTAATTACACTACTTTACTCGTGTGTTTTGATTATGCGTTTATTTCTAATAAAATCACTTTTAAATATTTTTGAGTGATAAACATAACGGAAATCATCTAATGGTGATTTTCTTTTTATTTTCAGCATAAAACTATGAAATACGAACCTTTTTTTAAAATTGCACAATATAAAATTTAAACACTTTTATCTAGGCATATGCGTATACTGTATGACGCTTACTTCTGAGGTGATGATTTGATGGATGGAAATGTTTTGAGTAATGAACGAACAATTGTAACAAAGAACACGCGTCAAATTAATGTTGTTTTTAAACATGTTGAACGTCAACATACAGTGTCTTCTGAAAAATCAAAAGTTCAATTAAACGGGAAAGCGATCCCATTAGAAAAAAACGAAAAATTATCAGAAATCATTTCAGAACTTGAACAAATGATCGGTTTAGAAAAAATCAAAGATCTCGTGTATGAAATTTATGCTTTATTACAAGTGACAAAAATGCGTGAAGAAGCGGGTTTACAAAGTAATAAACATGTATACCATATGATTTTTAAAGGAAATCCTGGAACAGGTAAAACGACAGTAGCTAGAATCATTGCTAAAATGTTCCACGCACTAGATGTTTGTAGTAAAGGTCAGTTAGTGGAGGTTGAGCGTGCAGATCTTGTTGGAGAATACATTGGACATACGGCTAATAAAACAAGAAATTTGATTAAAAAATCTGTGGGTGGTATTTTATTTGTAGATGAAGCTTATAGTCTTGCTCGAGGTGGAGAAAAAGATTTTGGTAAGGAAGCGATTGATACTTTAGTAAAAGCAATGGAGGATCTGAAACATGATTTCATACTCATTTTAGCAGGTTACTCAAGCGAGATGGAGGATTTCTTGAAAATAAACCCTGGGTTAAATTCGAGATTTCCAATTCAAGTTGAGTTTCCAGACTATTCGATTGACCAGCTAGTGAAAATTTCTGAACTGATGATGAAAGAAAGAGAATACACTTTTTTACCTCAGACCTTAATGAAATTGAGAAATCACTTATCTTATGAAAAGCGTTATAACTCACATCAATTTAGCAATGCAAGACATGTTAGAAACCAAATTGAAAAAGCGATAAGACATCAAGCAGTTCGGGTTCTAAATGAAGTCAAATCACCTTCGAAACAAGACTTAATGAATATGCAACCAGAAGATTTTAAGTTTGATACTTACTCAAATCTAGAAAAAAATGTATAGGAGGACCACCTTTTTAATGCCAACCCATCACGTAAACGATAAAAAAATAGAAAAAGTGCTGCTAGTCAGCCTCATTTTACAAGATACAAAACAATTAAAGTTAGAAGAATATTCTTTAAATGAATTAATATTACTTGCAGAAACAGCCGGGTTACAGGTTATAGACACGATAAAACAACATCGAAAATCTATTGACTCAAAATGGTTTATTGGTAAAGGGAAAGCTGAAGAAATTAAGGAAAAAATTATTGAGCTTGAAGCGGATACGGTAATATTCAACCAAGAACTTTCAGGAGCACAAGTTAGAAACTTAGAATTTTTTCTAGACGCCAAAATCATTGATCGTACACAATTGATTTTAGATATATTTGCTGGAAGAGCAAATACAAGGGAAGGTTACTTGCAAGTGGAACTAGCTCAGTTAAGTTATTTATTACCTAGACTATCTGGGCATGGTAAAAATTTATCACGTTTAGGCGGGGGGATTGGGACACGAGGTCCAGGCGAAACAAAATTGGAAATGGATCGTCGACATATTCGAGATCGAATTACAGAGTTAAAAAAGAAACTTCAAGAGGTCACTCGACATCGAAACTTACATAGAGTCAGGAGGAAAAAAACAAATCTCTATCAAGTGGCTTTAGTAGGTTATACAAATGCTGGAAAATCAACTTTACTAAAGGAATTGACAGGTGGCTCTAATATATATATTGAGAATCAATTGTTTGCTACCCTAGATCCAACAGTAAGAACTTTAAAATTGCCAAGTGGCAAAAATGTTGGATTGACGGATACAGTCGGATTTATTCAAGATTTGCCTCACGATTTAGTCGCAGCTTTTAGTGCTACACTTGAAGAAGTTCGTGAGGCGGATCTTATATTGCACGTTGTGGATAGTACTTCAGAACTGATTGAAGAGCAAATGGATGTTGTTGACGAAGTATTAGTTGATTTAGGTGTACAAGGTAAAGAAACTATCGTGGTATACAATAAAAAGGATATATGTGAACCTTCGCAAAAGAAGTTGATATTTGCAAATAATAGCGATCATTTGTTTATTTCTGCTTTTGATGAGCAAGATTTAGAGCAGTTGAAATTATCAATTCAAAACAAACTATTAGATCAGATAAGAACTTATTCTATTCCCGCAAAAGAAGGGAAATTGATTGCTCTAATAAAAAAAGTAAGTGACGTAATTGAAGATAAGTTAGATAAAGATACCTTGATTTTGACAGTTCGTATCCATTCCCACGATGCGAAACTCATAGAAAAAGAGATCAAAGAAATAGGAGAAAACGTGTAATGTTTAAGTCAGAAGATATACAACAAATGATTGAAGAAGTAGAAAATCAAATTGAGCACAAATTAAAGGAAGTAGATATTAGAATTGATACTAATCAATGGAAAGTTTTAGATGTTTTTCAAAAATACCAAGTGAGTGATTTTCATTTTAATGATTCAACAGGTTATGGATACAATGATAGGGGACGAGAAGTTTTGGATCAGGTTTATGCAGATGTATTTGGTGCAGAATCAGCCATTGTTAGACCCCACTTTGTATCAGGTACACATACGATCAATACTGCTTTATTTGGTTTATTAAGACCTGGGGATCACCTTTTGTTTATTACAGGAAAACCATATGATACTTTACATAATGTGATAGGTAAACCAGACGATGGATTAGGTTCGTTACAGGATTATGGCATAAATTACAATGCAGTAGACCTTCTTTCTGATGGAAGTGTGAATTGGGAGGAGATCATTAAAACTATCAACAGTCAAACGAAGGTTATAGGTATTCAACGTTCTAGGGGGTATGAATGGAGATCTGCATTTTCTATAAAAGAGATCGAAAAAATGATATCAAAAATTAAAACAATAAACCCAGAACTGATTGTTTTTGTAGATAATTGTTATGGTGAATTTACAGAAACTTTTGAACCTACCCATGTTGGTGCTGATTTGATAGCGGGCTCATTAATTAAAAATCCTGGGGGTGGAATCGCTTCCTCAGGTGGATATATAGCTGGTAAGAAAAAATATGTTGAATTAGCGTCCTATCGACTAACAGCTCCAGGTATTGGGGGAGAGGTAGGTGCAATGTTAGGTACAACACGAACAATATACCAAGGTTTATTTCTTGCACCTCATTTTGTAGGACAGGCTTTAAAAGGGAGTATCTTCGCAGCATCTATGTTTGAAAAAATTGGATTTGTAACGCACCCAAATTGGAAAGATACTAGGTCTGATTTAATCCAGGCAATTCAATTTGAAAACAGAGAACAATTAATTTCATTTGTTCAAAGCATTCAAAAAGCTTCACCTGTAGATGCACACGTAGTTCCTGTACCTTGGGAAATGCCAGGTTATGACCATCCGGTTATTATGGGTGCCGGGACTTTTATACAAGGAGGTAGCTTAGAACTATCTGCCGATGGACCTATTCGTCCACCTTTCATTGCGTATATGCAAGGAGGACTAACTTATTCACATTGTAAGTTTGCTGTCATTAATGCTGTGAAAGATATGTTAGTTTCAGTGAAACCATGAATTAGAGTTTAAAATATAGTAGTATTTTCAATATTTCGAAGTTTCAAAATTAGTTTTTATTTTTGAAATAGGTTATTTTGAGCAAAATGTAATCTTTATTGTAACAAAACATAACATTAACTTGACGTGGTTGGAAATCAGAGTTACAATTTATGTAGATACTTTAAGTGGGAGGGGCTGATCTTATGAGTGATGAAATACGTAGAAATATGGCTTTGTTTCCTATCGGAATTGTGATGAAATTAACTGATTTAACAGCAAGGCAAATTCGTTATTATGAGCAACATGAATTGATTGTTCCAGCAAGAACGGCGGGTAACCAACGTTTGTTCTCACTTAATGATGTTGAGCGACTTCTTGAAATAAAATCATTAATTGAAAAGGGAGTTAATATTGCTGGAATTAAACAAGTGCTTTTACCAATAGAAAAAAATTCGGATGATGCAACAGTCATCAATGAACAAACAGAAGTGGCTAGAAAAGAATTGACAGATTCTGACCTTCACAAGTACTTAAAGAGACAATTAAGAACAAAACGTCCTGGTCAAGTTTCTTTGATTCAAGGTGAATTGTCTCGTTTTTATAATAAATAATTAATATTTATAACAAGAGGAGAGATCATATGTCATTTACAAGAGAAGAGATTATACGAAGTGCAAAAGAGGAGAATGTAAGATTTATTAGACTTCAATTTACGGATTTACTAGGAACGATTAAAAATGTTGAAATTCCAGTTAGTCAGTTAGAAAAAGCGCTAGATAATAAAATGATGTTCGATGGTTCATCTATTGAAGGTTACGTTCGTATTGAAGAATCTGACATGTACCTATATCCTGATCTTGAAACATGGTTGATTTATCCATGGTATGAAGAAGATAAAATTGCACGTTTAATTTGTGATATTTATATGCCTGACGGTACTCCTTTTGCTGGTGATCCAAGAGCAATTTTAAAACAAAATTTAAAGAAGGCTGAAGAACTAGGATTTACTTCTATGAAGGTCGGTCCTGAACCAGAATTTTTCCTATTTAAAACGGATGAAAAGGGAAGCCCTACTTTAGAGGTGAACGATCAAGGCGGATATTTTGATTTAGCTCCAACAGATCTTGGTGAAAACTGTCGTCGTGAAATTGTTCTAACACTAGAAAAAATGGGATTTGAAATTGAAGCCTCACATCACGAGGTAGCTCCAGGGCAGCATGAGATTGATTTTAAATATGCAAATGCTGTTAAAGCAGCGGATCAGATCCAAACTTTTAAATTAGTAGTAAAAACGATCGCTAGAAAACATAACCTGCATGCAACGTTTATGCCTAAACCATTGTTTGGTGTAAACGGATCCGGGATGCACTGTCATCAATCCTTGTTTAAAGGGAAAGAAAATTCATTTTATAATGAAAATGATATGTTAGGTTTGAGTGAAACAGCTCGTCAATATATGGCAGGTATTTTAAAACATGCTCGTGCCTTTACAGTTTTAACAAATCCAACAGTAAACTCTTACAAACGTCTTGTACCTGGATATGAAGCTCCAGTATACGTTGCTTGGTCAGCAAGTAATAGAAGCCCTATGATTCGAGTACCTGCTTCAAGAGGATTAAGCACTCGTATCGAAGTTCGCAGTCCGGACCCTTCAGCTAATCCTTATCTAGCATTAGCAGTAATGTTAAGAGCTGGGCTTGACGGAATTGAAAACAAACTTACACTTCCTGAGCCAACAGACCGTAATATTTATGTAATGTCAGAGGAAGAGCGTATTGAAAGTGGAATTCCAGTACTACCTTATTCCTTGTCAGAAGCACTAGAGAGCCTTCTCAATAATGAAATCATTTGTGAAGCTCTAGGAGATCATGCATTAGAACATTTTATCGAGTTAAAAGAAATAGAGTGGGATATGTATAGAACACAAGTTCATGAATGGGAAAGAGATCAATATATGACTTCTTATTAAGAGGTGAAACCCTTGGTGCCATTGGTATCGAGGGTTTTTTGGTTTTAGGGGTGAAAATTATATTGGATTATCTTTTTATAATTGCCCCCCAAATGCCCCCCGAATTATTTTAAAATATGTTGTGTGAAATTCTCGAATTTATCCTTCTTTGAAATATGGGAATTCACATCTGCTGTTATCTGGATACTTCCGTGTTTATTTCCTAACCTGTATATTACAAGATATGATTGAGGAGTGGGAAGAAGCGAAACGTATCCCTGCAGGAAAAAATGATTTTATAACAAAACGTTTTAATATATTTGTAAAATCATATGAACAGTCATTTTTAGATTACCAGGTCATTAAAAGAAATATAAGATTGCTATAAGCTTCACGCCATTCTCTGTAAGTTCAAATACATTTGAACGGAGATTGACAGAAGGGTTAGTTTCAGTCACAAACACATTAAAGCTTCGGGGAGTATTAGAAAGAGAGTGGAAATATTGACGATAAATTGACGGTAATTAGACGGTCAACTGACGGTTAAACCGTAGTATTATTATATTATAGATATAAAGGAAGGGCGCACATAAGCGCTCTTTTTTTACATTCCAGCCCATAGATTAGAGTCCAAGCAACTATATTAGATTGTTCATAAGATAAGAAGAGGATAATTTAATGAGTTAGGAGGTATGTTTATGGGATTAAAGAAAGGACCTTTTGTTGTAGCTGATACGGTTTCAGTAGATGATCCGTATGGAGGGGAAGGAACAATTGTACTTCCAGTCCAAATAGCTACACCTGTTGCAACTATTAATTTTTGTGTGAAAAATCCACAGAAAACGCAAATATCATTGGATTCAATGGTTCAAATTGCAGTACTAGCGATTTCCACAGGTGTTGCAAGAGACTTTGCAGTGACATATGAAATTATTCGTAATAATGAAACCACAATTGCTTTGATCAATGATGAAATGGATTATTTAGCAGTAAACGAAGGAAGACATACAAACTTTCCAAATTTTCCTGTTTTAGATAACAACCCAAGTGCTGGAATCAATACGTATGAGCTTGTATGTACAAGGACAGCAGGTTCAAAATTAACTATCTTTGCTGGATCTCGAAGTATAAAAGCGACTGTCTTTACAGTATAGATACCTGTTTGAAAATAAAATTTTATGATTAAATGGTTAAACAGAAAGGGCGTAGAAATACGTTTTTTTTGTCGGGAAAATATCATCCATTGTGCTAGGGAGGGAAGCAGGATGATAAAAAGAAAGTCCCTACTAAGATTACTCCTAATAAGGACTAGTACAGACAGCTTGCTTTTATATTATTCCAATTATCAATTAAAATATAACAGTTGGTTTTTTACATTCCAGCCCATAGATAAGAGTCCAAGCGAAAGCATTAGATTGTTCATAAGATAGAGGATAATTTAATTAGTTGGGAGGGTATATCATGAGTTTGAAACAAGAGCCTTTTGTTGTGGCTCAAAGTGTTTCGGTAGAAGGAGATCCTTATAATACTAATACCGAAGGAGTCATTTTACTTCCTGATGATTCTATACCTAAAGTTGTTCTTTCGGTAGATGTATGCATTAAACAACCAGATAGAACTCAGGTATGCATTGATACTATGGCTCAAATTGCTGTAATAGGAATTACTTTTATTGGTAATAGTTTTGATATAAAATACGAAATTCATCGTAATGGGGGAAACATAGCAACTATCATTGATAAAATGGATTTTGCTTCTAATCCTGGGGATAGGCATACAAACTTTTCTAATTTTCCTGTTTTAGATGAAAATCCACATGCTGGGATCAATACGTATGAACTTGTATGTACAGCTTTAACGGGATTTAATAATTTAATTGGATCTAGAGGTTTAAAAGCAACAGTAATAACATTATAGAACTACAGTTTAAAAATAAAATTTTATGATTAAACGGCTAATCAGAAAGGGCGTAGAAATACGTTCTTTTTTTGTTGGGAAAATATCATCCATTGTGCTAGGGGAGGGAAGCAGGATGATAAAAAGGAACAGGAATTGTAATAATAAAATACTTCACATTTTCTAATAAAAATTAATTTTCATAGGTAGGTGCCCACTCGTTTAGGCTAATGACTACATATTTTGTGATAGGGACATTTAATATGTTTTTTTAACAAAATATAGGATGTGAGATACATGGATAGAAAAAATTGTAACCGTGAAGCAACGGGAGATTGCGCCACAGCGTTTGGCCGAAATACGATAGCTAGTGGTGACAACTCTCTTGCTGGAGGTAGAAGTACACGATCCAGTGGGGAGAATTCTCATTCCGAGGGAAGAGACACCATGTCAAGTGGAGATGCCTCTCACTCTGAGGGTAGAAATACAATGGCGAGTGGTGATGCTTCCCACACAGAAGGAAGAAATACCACAGCTGGGGGAGATGCTTCTCATTCGGAAGGAAAAGACACCGTAGCCCAAGGGGAATACTCCCATGCAGAAGGAGAAGGAACTCAGGCAACAGGAACAGCCTCCCATGCTGAAGGAACAAGCTCAAAAGCGAAGGGGCTTCAATCCCATGCTGAAGGAGATTGTACAACGGCGGCTGGAGAATCCTCTCACGCAGAGGGAACTAAAACGAATGCAGAAGGGGAAGCTTCTCATTCGGAAGGAAGAAATACCACCTCAAGTGGAGATTATGCACATGCTCAAAATAGAGATACCGTAGCCCAAGGGGATAATTCAACCGCCGAAGGATTAGGTTCTCTTGCCAGAGGATTAAATAGTCACGCAGAAGGTTATATCACACAAGCTGATGGAGAAAATGCACATGCGGAAGGTAGAAACACAAAAGCAACCGGAGATCACTCTCATGCGGAAGGATTCGACACATTGGCCCAAGGAGATCGATCCCACGCTGAAGGAGAAGGGACGATGGCAACGGGTATCGGTTCTCATGCTGAGGGAACCAATGCTGTTGCTTCTGGATTTCAATCCCATGCTGAAGGAAATTTTACGTTGGCGAGAGGCTTTGCCTCTCATGCGGAAGGAAGTGCTGCGGAAGCCCTTGTTGATCGTTCTCATGCGGAAGGGCGTTTTACGACAGCAAATGGGGATCCTTCTCATGCCGAAGGGGAATTCACCCAAGCCATAGGAATAGCATCTCATGCCGAAGGAGAAGGAACGACAGCCCAAGGAGATGCCTCTCATGCGGAAGGGCTAGATACTGAAGCGAGTGGAGATAACGCTCATTCCGAAGGAGAAGGAACGATAGCAGAAGGAGATGCGTCCCATGCCGAAGGATTCGACACTGAAGCCATAGGATTAGCGTCTCATGCTGAAGGTTGTGAGACGGTAGCTTTAGAAGATTGTTCTCACGCTGAAGGAAGCAATACAAGAGCCGAAGGGTTTGCCTCTCATGCGGAAGGGTCAAATACAGGAGCCATTGGTGAAGCTTCTCATGTCGAAGGAGGTTTTTCAAGTGCTAATGCTGAATTTTCTCATGCCGAAGGAGCGGGTGCAACAGCACAAGGATTCTCCTCTCATGCAGAAGGATTTCAAACACTAGCGGATGGTTTCGACTCCCATGCCGAAGGAACTTTAACGACAGCCGAAGGAACTAGTTCTCATGCGGAAGAGAGGCGTTCAATCAGTAGCGGTATTATGTCTCACGCCGAAGGAAATGAAACAAGAGCCATAGGAGAAGCCTCCCATGCTGAAGGAAGAATTACAATTTCAGAAGGAAATCTCTCCCATACTGAGGGATTCTTTACATTTACCCGTGGTGCACAGTCTCATGCCGAGGGTTCCCTTTCAGTAACTTTGGGTATGAATAGTCATGCCGAAGGTAATGCTACAGAAGCCTTTGGAGATCACTCTCATGCTGAAGGAGATGGAACAAGAGCATTTGGTATTGCCTCTCATGCAGAAGGATTTCTTTCAGATGCCATTGGTGTTGCTTCTCATGTTGAAGGAGAAGGAACGACAGCAGAAGGAGAGGCGTCCCATGCGGAAGGATTAGACACTGAAGCCATAGGATTAGCGTCTCATGCTGAAGGTTGTGAGACGGTAGCTTTAGAAGATTGTTCTCACGCCGAAGGAAGCAATACAAGAGCGGAGGGCTTTGCCTCCCACGCCGAAGGTTGTAACACAATTGCCTCAGGTGAATGCTCTCATGCCGAAGGAAACGGTACAGATACGAATAATAGAGTGAATGCGCATATTATGGGACGTTCAGGTCAAGCGGTTGAAGATAACTCCTGGCATTTAGTGAATGATACCTTAATGGCTCTTATAAACGGTAATACAGGGGATGCATGCTTTGCAGGTGAAATTACTACAGGCAGAGGATGCGATTTCGCTGAATTGTTTGAAACGTTAAATGGCAAACCCATTGATGTTGGATATTTTGTCACAATGGAAGGGAAGAAAATAAGAAAAGCAACAGATGGAGATAATTATATTTTAGGTGTAACCAGTGCTGTCCCTGGGTTCTTAGCGGGTAGTTCGGGTTATGAATGGAATAAGCGATATATGACGGATGAGTGGGGTCGTGTGTTATATGAAGAAGTCACCATTCCAGCAGAAAAAGATGAGAGCGGTAAAACCATCTCACCTGAAAGAATCGAAAAAAGACAAAAGCTAAATCCAGAATATGATCCAGACAAACAGTATGTTCGAAGATCAGAAAGACCAGAATGGGAAGCTGTTGGATTAGTTGGACAATTATTAGTAAGAGATGATGGAACAAGTGAAGTAAATGGATACTGTAAACCTAACGATGAAGGTATTGCTACAAGAGCCCAAAGTGGATATCGAGTGATAGAACGAACAGGTAAAAATCAAATTTTAATAATTGTAGCAAGTCCTATGAATTTTTAAACGAATATATAAGGAGAGGTGCGTAATGGAAAGCAGAGAAAAATTAAGGGAAGAGTTGTTAGAAAGAGCTAAGAATAAAACCCGAGATCATAAAACAATGGAAGATAGAAGAGAACGGTTAAGAGAAGAGTTATCAGAAGTTATGGTTAGGGAAAAAAACAGAAAGAATGAAATCATTGAAGAATTAAAAAGTTCTATGGATAAATATGAAGAAAGAATGAAAGATTCAAAAGTGAGTAAAGAACGTATAGAGAAGAGACGTAAGCGAATAGATGAGCTCATTCAAAGAGTGGAAGATAGAAGTGAACAATCACTAAAAAGATTACAAGATAGGATTTAAAAGAGGTGAAAGGATGCCATCAATTTTAGGCGTTGCCAAAATCATTAATGTTTCGGGTGGAAGTAAAGTACGTGCAGGAGATTCAGTTCAGATCACACCTGTAGAATACACAAAAGCATATGCTGGTAGTGGTTCTTTTAATAGAGGAGATTTACCAAGAACGAATAATTTTGTGAGTACAACAAATACAATTGATGCTGATGTTAAAGATGACACTCAGGATAATTTCGGAATCGAGGATAATGTGTTCCCTTTTTTATTTGTTTAAAATGGCGTATTGTTATTAGAGTAGCTGAATAATGGCAAAAAAGAAAAAATAAATCTTTATGTTAAATTCATTTAAGGCACTCATAGTAGTGCTTTTTATTATGTCTAAAACGGAGTTGATAACATGAAAATACAAACCGTATCAATAGATCAACTAAAATCAAATACTTGGAACCCTAATGAAATGGAGGATGACATCTATAAATCACTTGTAACAAGTATTCAAAAACATGGAGAGAACGTTGAGGATGATGAATTCGATGTGCAGCATGCTTATTAAAGCTAATAAGAAGTTGTTTGATGATAATTAAATAAAAGGGGTGAGGTGGTGTGAAACTTACAGAAAAACAAAAAAAAATTCCTCATCTTGTTCCACTTCAATCATACAATCAAGTCACTTGTCTATACCAAATGAATTGTATGAACATAGAATATATTGCAGCCTACTATTATGCACTCATAGAATTCCTCAACGGAAACCTCACTATTTAATGTAGTGGGGTTTTAATCTATGAAAAATGTGCGCTTGTATCAGAGCATTAACCCAAGCAGTTTAGATTATCCTTTCATAATATATTACATCTTAGTGAAAGGAGGGATTAACATGAGTGATTATGGAAGACGTTCTGGTAGTGGAGCTGCAATTGTATTAGTACTATTCATTCTTTTAGTTATTATTTTAGTTGCTGCAAGTGGACGTTCGAGATACGGATGTACAGAGGTACAAGCAGAGTTATTCCATTTCGGTGGTCCACGTTAATGGTTTTCTTGGAGGGAATTTTCCAGAAGAATTTTTTTCTTCTAAAGAGATAAGTTATATAGTAAATTCAAAACCCTACGCATTTACAGTAGGGTTTTTATTGTTAAGGAGGGTGGAGAGATTGGAATTAAATATCATTCAATATTTTTTAACACAGGGACCCTTTGCGGTCCTTTTTGTATGGTTGCTTATCTATGTAATGAGAAATAGCAAAGAAAGAGAGGATAAACTAATTGAGTCACATAAGGAAAGGGAAGGTCAGTTGATTAGTACATTAGAAAAGTTTAGTGAAAAGTACGACATGATTATTGATGAATTACGTGAATTGAAAGAGAAGATGTCAGGAAGGAAGTGAAAATATGACCTTCAAAATGAAATATCCCATCACGAAAAAATACCTTACTAAAGGCACAAAAAGATGATCAGGAATCAAGATGCCAGAAGTAGGTTTTATTGTTGTTCACGACACAGGGAACGATGGTTCTACAGCTTTACAAAACATTACCTATTACGAGAATTCAAACAATGTCATGTACGCTTCAGCTCATATTTTTGTAGACGATACAGGTATTTATGAGTGTATTCCTTTACTAACAGATACACCTGAAAAGGCATGGCATGTTCTATATCAAAAACCTTTAGATAATCAGATATTTGGTGATGATGCGAATGTCATCATATCCTTGATCCACAGCGTAAAACAGATCCACAAAACGCACTTTCTAAAATGGGTAAATCTTATGAACAATTATTACAGGATGTAGTGAAAGAATACTAATGATTGTTTAACTAAGGGGGATATAATCATGAAGTTAAAAAAATGGCAGATAGAAATGGCTCATCAATCTATTGAGAATCTTAATGAAAAAGAATTGCTACATGATGTTGATGAATGGAAAAAGAAAGTAAAGAGTAAGCCTGACGAGGTTTTACAAGATATGCCTTGGTTATTTTTTGTTATGTTAGATCGATTAAGTGAAAATAAAAAATTGGAAGGTGGAATATAAAATATGGATTTTCAAGTTTATGATATTGCAATCGTACCTATCATTGTTGCTTTAGTTCAGTTAGCAAAACAATTAGGGTTAGGGGCTAAATTATTACCAGTTTTTTCTCTAGCATTAGGGGTAGCAACTGGTATTTTTTATGTGGCTTAGGTGATCCTAAACAAGCCATTTTAGTTGGTATTGTAATGGGGTTAGCTACTAGCGGATTATGGAGTGGGGCAAAGAATATAGTACAGAAATGAATAGATCCCCACTGGCTCATAGTGTAGTTGGTGGGGAGTGTCTTTTTTTAATTGTTCGAAACCTGAAAGACTACATAAATAGCATCGTCTAATATCTCTCATCCACAAGGATTATCTCTAGTTAACGCTGGGCTAAATCCGGTAAAAGTAGTTCCTCTAAAAACAACAGATGTACTATACCCTGAACCCCATGAAGCTATTAATATAATAACCAAAAGAATGAATAGTACTAGAACAATTCCTGCTGCAGAACCATTGTGTCCACTCATGTTTATCCCTCCTTTCTATAATATGGAGATTACTTATATATTTAAACCAGGTTGAGTGAATGGACTCATCAATCGTGAATCATTAAATAGGTTTTGTTGGAATGATAACGGTTGTCCAAGTATCCATGAACGACATGAACCATATCTCGAACGTCCACTGCTGCTCCTGTAGCAGAACCACTGTGTTCACTCATTATATATCCAGGCTTACATTATCAAAAAAAATCCAGGCTTACATCACCCAAAAAAACATCTTGCGCATCCGGTTCCTCAAAAGTTATAGTTACTCCTTTTGAATAAGTAGGTCTTCTTGAAGCAATTAAAATAATAACTAAAAGTATAAATAACACTAATACTATAGCAGCGCCTGTAGCAGAACCACTATAACTACCCATAAAAATCACCTCCAATCAATTTGATGTACTATATACTATGTTAAATAATCTAATATGATTGGACTGGTATCCTAGTGCAAGTACACATTTTTCATAGTTTAAAACCCCACTAATAAATAGTGAGGTTTACATCATATTGAAAGTGGTCTTCTGTTTTTTTGAAATAGTTCTAGTGCTCTTTATACACTTAATCCATCATATGTTTTTATTAGTGTTTTGATTGGGCATTTGTTTTGGAAATATTAAATTGTGCTCTTGCGTATGCTCCTGTGACTCTTATATAATGAGAACAAATGTTCTATAAGAGGTGAAACAAATGAAAGAAAATAAACTAACACCTGGATCTAATATGATGTGGGAAGCAAGCCGTATATACTACCAGAACACAAAGAATGTATAAATGATTATCAACAAGTGCTAAATAGAAAGTCGAAACCAGAACTTGCAGAGGAAGAAGTTAATGTTATATCAGAGCAGTTATCAGATTCCATGTTAAGTAAATCAGAAATTACAGTTGAGTTGTTCAGAGCTTTTGGTCAGAATGCGTTTAAAACTGGAACAGTAACTAAATTTGATACCCAATTAAAACAAATTAAACTAGAGTTTGAGAGTGAATATGAATGGATTAAGTTTGATGATATCGTGGGGGTTTCGTATTGCTTACCGATCTTGAACGAAAGGTATTACGAATTTTGTATAACTTTTCTCATTCAAAACGTAGAATGCCAACCATTCCTGAACTAGAAATCAAAACAGGTAAAGATGAGAAAACAGTCCGTTCAGTATTAAACGGACTTGTTAGAGATGGGTATATAGAAATGTAAGATGGTAACACTCAAAATATAAAGGTTAAATATATACTAGGGATTATGATTCACCTTTTAAATTTTAATACACTTATGCTAAAATCTTCTTTTGGGGAGGATAATTATGAAATTTAAAATTATACTAGTAATGCTGTTTTTATTAATAGTAGTTGAATGCAATAATGGTAAAATTGAATCACAAGTAAAATCAAATAAATTTATTTATGAAGACATGTGTATCAAGAGAATACATAATTCTAAAGAAGTTTGTTTTGGAATGGATAGAATAGATGCTGAGAAAATATTGGGTGTTGTACAAGATGAAGGGACTTTAGCAGTTGAATATGATCATGAAGTACTTATAGGTTACAAAGATGAAAAAGTAGCTCTATTCATTTAGGTATTGGTTCTGAGGGTGTATATCAAACAGCTCGTGGTGCTGAAATAGGAATGTCTAAAGAAGATATTAAAATGCTATACGGTAATAAAGATGTGGAATTAACTGAAACTGAAATACTTCTTATTTATTTATATAATTTTGAAAGAGATTTGTTTTACCAATCAATGGGTGAATATTTTACAATAATTAAAACAATAATTAACGAGGATAAGGAACCTGAACGATTGAAAAATATAATTCAATTTTCAATAGGAGTGGGTTTAGATGGATTATCTGATTCTCTATACATGAAAGATTCCAGAGACTATGAAAATGTGTACAAGGAGTAATTTAATGACTAAAATCCAAAGATTAAGTTTACCCAAAGAACTAGAAACTTTCAGAGAACAAATACAAAATAGAGTGAAACCATACATACAGATTTCCACTAAAAAACGATCTACTACAATTCATCAAAATAGAACACAAGTTCATGAATGGGAAAGAGATCAATATATGACTTTTTATTAAGAGGTGAAACCCTTGGTGCCATTGGTATCGAGGTTTTTTTGGGGGTAAAGTTATTGTTTAAGTAACTCAATAATATATTAGCATAAGGGGAGCCTCGAAAGGGGCTCTTTTTTACATTCAAGCCCATAGATAAGAGTCCAAGCAACTTGATTAGATTGTTCATAAGATATTAGGGATGGATAATTTAATGAGTTGGGAGGTAAATCTAATGGGGTTAAAAAAAGAATCCTTTGCCGTAGCTGATACTGTTTCAGTATTGAATCCATATAATTTTGGAGATCCAGATGTAATTCGAATTCCTTTTGATGGCACACCTGTAAATGTACTTACAGTCGATGTGTGTGTTAAACAACCACAGGGTACACAGGTATCAATTGATTCGATGGCTCAAATCGTTGTAGTGGGTCAAACAGAACCAGGTGAAGGTGTAACTTTTGAAGTGAGATATGAGATCTTACGCAATGGTAATATCATTGCGACGATTAACGATGAAATGGATTATTTGCCACCATCAGCACCAGAAAGATATACGAACTTCCCAAACTTTCCTGTAGTAGACAATAGTCCAATTGTTGGAATCAATACGTATGATCTTAGATGTACATTACTGTCACAAACAGGAGTAAGTTTAAACGATTTGGGTGCTGCATCTCGAAGCTTAAAAGCAACAGTATTTGAATGCTAGATACTAGTTTAAAAATAAAATTTTATTGTCAAACGGTTAACAGGAAGGGCGAATAAAAATCAAATTTTATAGGCAGATGCCTTTTTAAATAAGGTGTAGGTCATCACCGTAGCGCAAGGGGATAATTCTACCGGGGAGGGATTAGGTTCTCTTGCTAGAGGGTTAAACAGTCATGCGGAAGGATATATTACTCAGGCAGATGGGGAAAATGCCCATTCTGAAGGTAGAAACACTAAGGCTACAGGGAATAACTCCCATGCGGAAGGAATAAACACACTTGCCCAAGGAGATAATTCCCATGCGGAAGGAGAAGGAGCAATTGCAACAGGTATCGGAGCTTATGCAGAGGGAAGAGATACAGAAGCTTCTGGTGTACAGTCTCATGCCGAAGGAGCGGAAACGATAGCATCAGGTATCTTTGCTCATGCAGAGGGATTTCAATCAGAAGCTTCTGCTTAACAGACGTCTCATGCGGAAGGTACACTTACAGAAGCTTCGGGAGATGGCTCTCATGCCGAAGGAAACGGAACAGATACAAATAATAGGGTGAATGCGCATATTATGGGACGATCAGGTCAAGCGGTTGAAGATAACTCTTGGCATTTAGTCTTAATGGCTCTGATGAATGGGAATACGGAGATGCATGTTTTGCAGGAAAAATTACTTCTGGTAGAGGATGCGATTTCGCTGAATTATTTTTAACGTTGGATGGTAAACCTATTGATAATGGATATTTTGTTACAACTGAAGGGAAGAAAATAAGAAAAGCTACGGATAAGGATAATTATATTTTAGGTGTAACCAGTGCTGTTCCTGGTTTTTTAACTGGCAGTTCAGGCTATGAATGGAATAAGCGATATATGACAGATGAGTGGGGACAGGTGTTATATGAGGAGGTTACTATCCCAGCGGAAAAAGATGAGAATGGTAACATCATTTTACCTGAGCAAATCGAAAAAAGACAAAAATTAAATCCAGAATATGATCCAGACAAACAATATATTCCAAGAGCAGAAAGAGCAGGATGGGAAGCTGTTGGATTAGTCGGTCAACTATTAGTGAGAGATGATGGAACAAGTGAAGTGAATGGGTTTTGCAAACCGAACGCTGAAGGTATTGCTACAAGAGCTCATAGTGGTTATCGAGTTTTAGAACGAACAGGTGAAAACCAAATTTTAATTATTGTAAAATAACATTAAAGGAGAGGAGTATAATGGAAAGCGGAGAAAAATTAAGGGAAGATTTGTTAGAAAGAGCTAAGGATAAAATTCCGAGATCATAAAACAATGGAAGATAGAAGAGAACGAATAGATGAGCTCATTCAAAGGGTTGAAGATCGAAGTGTACAATCACTAAAAAGATTACAGGATAGAATTTAAAAGTAGTCTAGTTTGAAAATAAATTTTTATGATTAAACGGTTAGCAGAAAGGGCGTAGAAATGCGTTCTTTTTTTGTTGGGAAAATATCATCCATTGTGCTAGGGAAGGAAATAGCTTGCTTTAATATTATCTCAAATACCTATTAAAATATAACAGTTTGCTTTTTACATTCCAGTCCATAGATAAGAGTCCAAGCAACTTCATTAGATTGTTCATAAGATAAGGTGAACGGATAATTTATAAAGTTGGGAGGTAAGTTTATGGGATTGAAAAAAGGTTCTTTTGTTGTTGCTGATACGGTTTCAGTAGATGATCCATATGATATTAGTGATCCAAATGTAATTGAACTTACTGCGCTAGATCCATCTGCAGATGTACTTACCATTGATGTGTGCGTAAAATCAAAAAATACAAAGGTGTGTATTGATTCAATGGCTCAAATAGCTATTCTAGATATTTCATCTAACTTTGTCACTTTTGAAATAACATATGAGATTCTACGTAATGACACTGTTATTGCAACGATCAATGATGAAATGGATTATGAATCTGTTGTTCAAGGAAGACATACAAACTTTCCAAACTTTCCTATAGTTGATGATACACCTGATCTTGGAGTTAATAGGTATGTGCTTAGATGTACAGATGAACTGTGCCTATCTAGGGTGACTGTCGGCTCTCGAAGCCTAAAAGCAACAGTATTTGAATGTTAGATAGAACGCAGGTATCACTAGATTCAATGGCTCAAATAGCTGTAGATGCGGCTACTTCATCACCTTTTGGAGTTTTATATAATATCCTGCGTAATGGTGATCTCATTGCAACAATTAATGATGAAATGGATTATGTAGTCGCAAACGAAGGGAGACATACAAACTTTCCAAACTTCCCTATATTAGATAATAATCCAAGTGCTGGAATCAATACGTATGATCTGGTTTGTATATTATCACTTTCAGGAGGAGCCAATGTTACTTATGTTGCATCCCGAAGCCTAAAAGCCACTGTATTTGAATGCTAGATGCTAGTTTGAAAATAAAATTTTATGATTAAACGGTTAACAGAAAGAGCGTAGAAATACGTTCTTTTTTTGTTGGGAAACTATCATTCATTGTGCTAGGGGAGGGAAGCAGGGTGATAAAAAAAGTTATAGTAGTTTTTTTGTTACAAAATATTCAGTTAATTTCCATATATTTATGAATGATTTTAGAATATTTTGTGTGATATATTATCCCGGTTCACAAAATAAAATATATATTGGGAAATCTGCAATAAAGGAGTTTGCTAATCCTGATGCTAATTTAGAAGATATTCTTTTAGCGTTCACAGCATTCGTACTAGGGCCTGGTGCTCCTAAGTATAAAAGTAAAAATATAACGTGGACTAATTATAAGTTTAAGCATGTTGCTCAAAAAAATTTATCATGGAGTGTTATTAGAAAATCTACAAAAAATGGACCCGCAAAATATATTAAAGGAATAGACTATGAGTCATTAGAGAGAGATGTTTGGGATGAAGGGATTAAAGTAACGAATGGGAAAACTTGGAAAGTTATGGAGTTCGATTATGTAGTTGGTGCTAAGTATGGTAAGCACACTAAATATGTAAGAGTAGAATGGACTGAGGGAACAATTCATGGTCATCCAATCACTAAGGACGAGTTTAGGAAATATACAAAACAAAATAAAAGGAGAGGCTTTATGTTTGAAGATATTAATTTTAAAAATGGAAAAATTGTTTATAATGATTTCCAAATTGATCCATTATTATCATTTGAAAAACAAGCAGATAATTTAAAAGAAGATATGTTTCAAGTTGAATTTTTAAATAATTATACTATTGATATAGGATGGTACCCTTGTACTACAGATATTAATGGTAATTTTATTATTTATATTATTAAAGAATATAATTGGGAAGAACCTTTGCTTAAAGCAAGTTGTAGAACTATTGAGGAATTAAAACAACATTTAATTAAATGTGTAAATATTGTAGAATCTCAATTAGATACTTATGAATAATTCATAATATACAATTTTCGTTAAGGACTACAAGTAATGAATGATCAGTTCATTTCTCGTGGTTCTTTTAATTTTCTCAAATTTTAGCTTCCATTAAAAAATCTATTAAACAAGAGTAGATGAAGAAAAGAATAGTTTAATTTATTTTTTGGTTCAATCTCAAAGTCTTTTCCAACAAATACCTTTGTTAGAAAGGGTGATAAGATAATGTCATGAACAAAGCAGATAAGAAGAAATTTTATGATAGTCAAACCTGAAAAGATTGTAGAAAGCTTGTATTAATAAGAGACAACTATCTATGTCAGATATGTATAAAACAAAACAAGATAACTCTAGCAGATATATTACACCATTTAGAACACTTAGAAGATAATCCAGATAAAGCGTTACACATGGATAATCTATTAAGTGTTTGTTCGTCGTGCCATAATAAAGGACACCCAGAGAAAGGGAAGAAGGACCAGAGAAAGAAGAAAGCTAGACGAATCAAAGTAATAGAAGTAAAGGCGAATGTGAAGTGATATAAGGAAGTAAGATAATGAATGCAAAATGTGTAAATTGTGATGATGAATAAGGATAAAAAACACTCTGATAATTGGACTTATTGCTTAAAGAAGAGTATCTGGAACATTAGCGTTGCAAAAAAAGCAACATAGTTTGTAAAATAAGTAATTTAGAAAAATTTTACAATTTTCTTTTTGAGAAATTAGGAAAAAAGTGAAGAGGTCAGAAAATGACGCGTTAATCCATTTTTTGGATGTTATTTCTTTCCCTAATTTATCTTTTCTTTGGCTTGATGATACCTACCGATGTATTTAATCTCGGAGGTGGTTTCACCGATCGAGGCACTTTCTGTCTCCCCTTTGAGTTTCGAGTAGGTTTCAGATGAAGTTCACTCAACATAACGGACCACTTTTTATCCCAACAAGTTCGTAGACATTGTAGTACATCCCAGGTACTTAGTTTAGTTCTGCTTCCTAGCTCAATATACATGGCAATTGCATAGGCGATGAGTACAATAAAAATTTGATTCCAAATTCCTTGAGGTTCATAGCTGTATAGTTTTACAAGACGTAGGTGTTGCTTCAACCATTTAAAGAATAATTCAATAAGCCATCGTTGACGATAAATATCTGCAATCTCTGTTGCACTTAAGTCAAAACAAGAGGTAGCTATTCTATATTTACGTTCTTTTTCATCCATAAACTCTACAAGTCTTATGCTTTTTTCCGTTTGTGTATACGCACTTCCTAATTGGATGATCGCGTCCCGAATAATGTGGGTGTCCGGTGGAACAGGCAGTTCTTCCTCAACCCTTAAAACCCCATGCTTTTCATTAATACGCATCACGAAGCGAACATTGTCTTCGATCCACTGATCGAACTGTGCGTATTTTACATAACCACGATCCATAACGTATATGGTGTCGTGATCTTCCACTAGGATATCCATGGTTTCACAATCATTCACATTTCCTGTTGAAGGGATCGCTTTTTCTGGAATGACTCTTCCATTTGGAAGAGAAAGCACACGCATATGAATCTTGACTTGGGTCGATTTATGATTAATCTTCGCCCAATTAGCTAAAGTAGCAGGAAGCTTCAAGCTAGTAGAATCAAGAATCCGAAGTGGGCCGACTCTGCTACAAGCGATAGAAGTTTTAGACTTTACTTTACCGATCATTTCAAAGAATAACGCTTCTAACATTTCTGTAGGTAGTTCTCTTATTCGACGTGAGAGTTGAGACGGACTAATACTTGGTAGATCTAGACTTTGCTGAAGAGCTTCACTGGTACGTAATTCTCTTGAAATTTGTTTATAATTTTCCCAATTCGCAATTTGAGAGGCTAGAAATAACTTGATACTTTTTATCGTAGTTAACTTATGCGTACGATAGTCTGCAATAGGAAAAAGGAAATTTTCCTTCGAAATCAAAGAAAAACATTGACAAATGGTATGGAAATTGTGTATGTTACCCATGGTTGGCTCCTTTTGTTTAGATTATGGGTAACGCGTCCTTATCTTTACAATAGGAGTTTTTTTATGATAATTCCATGAAAATCACATCATAAATTCCATTTTTAGTAAATTATACTCATTTTATTTTCTATGTTATCTTTGATGCAACGCTAGTGTATCTGGAAGCGTTATTTGAGATTTTCTCTTTCTAAGTTAATATTATCCATAGACCACATACAAAGAAAATATTAAAGTAGAATGACATGCTACAACAAAGAAATGGGAGGATTTAAAGATATGGAAAAGAAAGTTTTGGGATGGATTTTTATACCATACATTATGGTGTTTTTATACTGGAAAAAAATATCTATTGTTCCTAAAGTTCTTGGGACTTTTTGGGCTGTTTATCTAATTTTTTTTGTAGTTACTAATTTAAATAGCTATATGGAAACAGTACATACTTCTACTATTCATTTAACTGATAGTCAAAAAAAATGGATTAATACTGATCTTAATGAAAACACGATTAAAGAAGAATTAGAAATGGTTACAAGTGAAAAAGAGATTTATATAGATGAAGTTGAAGTAAAGTTTATTGAGGTTCAAAAAGATTCCATTAATATTCATGTGAATTACATAGCTTTTGATGAAACGGATTTTATTGAAACTATAGCACATACAATGGCTCTGTATAGTGAGGTTTTATTTCTACATCCGAAAACGGAAGAAGTCACTTTATCTGGTTATACCTTATTAATGAATGAAGAAGGGAATCTAGCAGAAGAAAAAGTTGTAAATATAACATGGCTAGAAAAAACTTCAGATAAACTAAATTATGAAAACTTTTCTGAAAAGGTAGAGTTTAATTATACATCAGTTTTTAACTTAGCAGATTCTTATATAATTCATCCTGCTATATTTTCAAACCTAAAAGGAAAGCCAGGTAACTTTATGTTTAGTAGATAGCCCCCTACTCTTAAACTCAGAAGTATAAGAAGGGCGCACATAAGCGCTCTTTTTCCATTCCAGCCCATAGATAAGAGTCCAAGCAACTTGATTAAATTGTTCATAAGATAGAATGAATAGAAATTTATAAAGTTGGGAGGGAAGTTTATGGGATTAAAGAAAGGACCTTTTGTTGTGGCTCAAACTTTCTCAGTATTAGACCCGTATGATCCTGCGGATGAAAATATAATTGTACTTCTTAGTGATGGTGATTTTGAGATTGTAGCTACTGTCGATGTATGTGTTACACAGCCAAAGAAAACACAGATCTGTATTGATTCAATGGCTCAAATTGCTGTAATATCAGAGGATTCAACTTTTGAATTGACATATGAACTTTTGCGTAATGGTATTGTCATTGCAACGATCAATGATGAAATGGATTATGAGCCACCATTAGGTACCGATGGGAGACATACAAACTTTCCAAACTTTCCATTAGTGGATAATAAATCGAGTGCTGGAATCAATAAATATGAACTCAGAGTTACACGGGTTTCAACATCGGGAGCAGAAGATCTTGTTGTTTTTGTAGGCTCCAGAAGCCTGAAAGCAACAGTATTTGAATGCTAGATGCCAGTTTGAAAATAAAATATTATGATTAAACGGTTAACAGAAAGGGCGTAGAAATACGTTCTTTTTTTGTTGGGAAACTATCATCCATTGTGCTAGAACTACTTCATATTTTCAAATAAAAATTAATTTTTATAGGCAGATGCCCACTCGTTTAGGCTAATGACTACATATTTTGTAATAAGGACATTTAATATGTTTTTCTAACAAAATATAGGATGTGAGATACATGGATAGAAAAAATTGTAACCGTGAAGCAACGGGAGATTGTGCTACAGCATTTGGAAGAAGTACAGTAGCTAGTGGAGACAACTCTCTTGCTGAAGGAAGAAGCACAGTATCAGATGGGGATAATTCTCATGCGGAAGGAAAAAAAACAATGGCAGATGGGGATGCCTCTCATTCAGAAGGAAGAAACACCGTAGCACTGGGAGATTATTCTCATGCCGAAGGGGAAGTTACTCAAGCAATTGGAATAGCTTCTCATGCGGAAGGAACAAGCTCAAAAGCGAAGGGGGTTCAATCTCATGCCGAAGGAAATTGTACAACGGCATCAGGAATCTCTTCTCACTCAGAGGGAACAAATACTACAGCCTCTGGTGAAGCTTCCCACTCGGAAGGGAGAAATACCACAGCCAGTGGAGATTATTCTCATGCTCAAAATCGAGATGCCGTAGCCCAAGGGGACAATTCAACTGCCGAGGGATTAGGTTCTCTTGCCAGAGGATTAAACAGTCACGCAGAAGGATATATTACACAGGCAGATGGAGAAAATGCTCATGCGGAAGGTCGGAATACGAAAGCGACAGGAGATAATACCCATGCCGAAGGAAGAGATACACTTGCACAAGGTGATAACTCTCATGCGGAAGGAGAAGGGACGATGGCAATGGGTATCGGCGCTCATGCAGAGGGAACAAATACAGTTGCTTCTGGTGAACAGTCTCATGCCGAAGGAAGAGATACAGAAGCCAGTGGAGATCTTAGTCATGCCGAAGGAAGTCAGACGACAGCCGCAGAGTTCATATCTCATGTTGAAGGGGCACAAAATTCAGCATTGGATCTCGTTGATCACGCAGAAGGTGTTAGGAATATAGCGATAGGAATGCTTTCTCATGCTGAAGGAAGTAGAACGAGAGTCGAAGGAGGTGCGTCTCATGCTGAAGGTAGTATAACATTAGCCGAAGGAGATAGAAGTCATGCCGAAGGTTTATTAACTGTAGCTAGGGGAGACAATTCCCATGCCGAAGGAGCTGGGACATTAGCCGTAGGCGAATCTTGTCATGTTGAAGGTTTCCTTAATGAATCTGTAGGGAATTCTTCCCATGCCGAAGGCAATTTTACGACAGCCGAAGGATTTGCATCTCATGCGGAAGGCTGTGATACTTTAGCTTTTGGTGAATGCTCTCATGCCGAAGGAAGCAATACGACAGCCGAAGGATTTGCGTCTCATGCTGAAGGTTGTGATACGATTGCTTCAGGTGAATGCTCCCATGCCGAAGGAAATGGTACAGATACAAATAACAAAATAAATGCACATATTATGGGTCGTTCAGGTCGAGCTGTTGAAGATAATTCTTGGCATTTAGTGAATGATACTTTAATGGCTTTGATTAACGGGAATACAGGAGATGCATGTTTTGCAGGAAAAATTACTTCAGGTAGAGGATGTGATTTCGCTGAGTTGTTTGAAACATTGGATGGTAAGCCCATCGATAACGGATATTTTATAACAACAGAAGGTGATAAAATAAGGAAAGCTACAGATAAAGATAGTTATATCTTAGGTGTAACCAGTGCGGCTCCGGCTGTCTTAGCAGGATCGGGTTATGAATGGAATAAGCGATATATGACAGATGAGTGGGGTCAGGTGTTATATGAAGAGATCACCATTCCAGCGGATAAAGATGAGAAGGGTAACATCATTTCACCTGAGAGAGTCGAAAAAAGACAAAAGCTAAATCCAGAATATGATCCAGATAAAAAATATATTCCAAGAGCAGAAAGACCAGAATGGAAGGCTGTAGGATTAGTCGGACAATTATTAGTGAGAGACGACGGTACATGTGAAGTGAATGGGTTTTGCACATCTAATGCTGACGGAATTGCTACAAGAGCTCATAGTGGCTATCGAGTATTAAAACGAACAGATGAAGACCAAATTTTAATTATTGTAAAATAACATCAAAGACCTGCGGTAATATGTCAATTGAAAAATAAAAGAATATGAAGTTGTTTAAGATCAATTTACTTAAAAAAGACATCATGAAACTAGACCAGAAATTAAATGTAATTTACTGGAAGGTGGTAAAAGGTAGCGATATACGCCCCTTTTTGGCGTAAAGAGTTGGTGACTACGTAGTAGCATCCACCAATTGCACAATTTTTCTTGCGGTTAGAACGAGCTTAAAACTAAGGTATTGGAGAAAATGTTGCTTCTCTTTGGTCATCGTTTTGATGAGTTGATATCGAGATCTTGTCAGTTGCTGAAGAGCAACGTATTTGGCTTTCTTTTACCACTGACATTTGATTTCGTCCAAAGCGTAAGTAATCAGCGATGACGAAGGCGTCCATCTCATTTGTCTTGTTCATATCAGAATAGCTTTTCTTAAAATCATGATGTAGAAACATAGAAGGGTGAAAGCTATAGACAGATGTTGATTCTAACCCAATCTTTCACGTATCCGCATTCACACAATCAAAGGGAAGTTGGATAGCGTAATATAATACTGTAAATACATTTGCTTTAAGACTTTGGGATGCAGCAAACACAACACCCATTAACTTACCCCTTAACCAAGGAGCTATTGCAGTTCCTTGGTTATTTGTGTGAATGTCTAAAGGCAACAGTCCAAGCAACTTGATTAGATTGTTCATAAGATAGTACGAACGGATAATTTAAGAAGTTGGGAGGTAATTTAATGGAACTAGAAAAAGGACCATTTGTTGTTGCTCAAAGTGTTTCAGTAGATGATCCATACGATGATACTGATCCAAATGTAATTATTCTTCCCATTGATGGTTCACCTGTAGATGTTCTTACCGTCGATGTATGCGTCAAACAACCACAGAAAACACAGGTATCACTTGATTCAATGGGTCAAATTGCTGCTTTTATAGCATCTGCAGGAGCGAATTCCTTTGAAGTGAAATATGAAATCCTACGAAATAACAATTCTATTGCAATCATTAATGATGAAATGGATTATCAGGGAGCGAACGAGAGAAGACATACAAACTTCCCAAACTTTCCTGTAGTAGATAATAATCCAAATGCTGGTATCAATACGTATGTCCTCCAATGTACACAGGTTTCAGCATCAGGACCATCGTTAATAGCTGTTGGCTCACGAAGCCTTAAAGCAACTGTATTTACACTATAGAACTACAGTTTAAAATAAAATTTTATTCTTAAACGGCAAACAGAAGAGGCTGGGACATAAGTTGAAAACTAACTGATTTTTGCATAATACGCATAAATAAAATCGCATGAAATCAAGGATTATTAAATTGATTTCATGCGATTTATTCATTTTAATTGGGTTTTGTCCCAGCCTCTTTTTATTGGGAAAATATTATCCATTGAGCTAGGAGAGGGAAGCAGGAAGATAAAAAAGATATTAGTTTAGTATACCTATTTATTTCAAATATCCGCATTCACACAATCAAAGGGAAGTTGGATAGCGTAATATAATACTGAAATACATTTGCTTTAGATAGTTTGAAAATAAAATTTTATGATTAAACAGTAAACAGAAAGGGCGTAGAAATACGTTCTTTTTTATTGGGAAACTATCATCCATTGTGCTAGGGGAGGGAAGCAGGATGATAAAAAGAAAGTCCCTAATAAGAATACTCTTAATAAGGACCAGTACAGACAGCTTGCTTTTATATTATTCCAATTATCAATTAAAATATAACAGTTGGTTTTTTTACATTCATTAATATATAATTCATGCTCCTCAAGAACTTTTGATGTCTTTGGTGAAGGAGGACGTATCATGAATGTGAGAGGGATCTACAACCAACTACTAGACAACATCAAAGTCAGACATGGTAAGTGATATAACACTTAGATCATAGGAGTGTGTGCAGATAAAAATAAGCGAGAGAAGATCATTAATGATCTTGGAGCAGAAACTATATTCCTTGATGTTAGCCAAGAGGAATGCTTACAACGTTTGTAAGAAGGCAGTACAGGCAGTATGAATGGCAAGGGGTACATTGAGTTTGATCAATATGTTTAATGAGCTGGGCTTAACTGAATCACCCAATATGTCAATTTTAAAAATTCCTATACATTCGTCCATACGTCATCCTTTCATCCTGAATATAATGCATTTAACAATAATCTTAAACTAGAAAGGATGAACAAGTTATGACTGTACGCAAAGTTCCTACTTTTGAGTTTCCAACAATTAATGATGCACTAGCAGATTCAAAGCCTTACGATACCATTAGAGTTGGAGAAGGGAATTTCCCTGAAGCGCTTACCATTAACATAGAAGGCCTACGTCTTATTGGAGCAGGTAAAGGAAAAACGATCATTGACGGGGAAGGCGCAGGAACATCTGGCATTATTATTGATACAAACTTAGTCACCATTGAAGACTTAACGATTCAGAATTTCAGTAACGGTTCTGGTATTGAAATAGATAGGGAGTTGAATATTGTTCATAAAGTTCAGGTCTTAAATAATGGAAGGCATGGAATTGAAATAAATGAGGATTCTAATATAGTGATTCAATGTGAAAGCAACAAAAATATAGAAAATGGTATCCATATAGATAACAATTTTAATTATATTTTACATTGCAAAATGATTGGAAATCGATCTCATGGGATTTTTATAGATGACATAGTGAATAATACTTTAATACACTGTTGTTTGACTCAACAAAACATACAAGATGGAGTTCATAATGAGGGGGATGCAACTTACATTGTTTTCTGTGTTGCTATGAGAAATGGTGGACACGGTTTTAGAGATGGTAGTTCTTCATTTAATAATTTTTATGGGTTTAATAAATCAATCAGAAACAAAGGAAACGGTTTTTTAATAGACGTAGAAGCATCAGTATTTGATAATGTTAGTAAAAATAATGAGTTAAATGGGATATTAGTAATGGATGATGGTGCAAGGATTATAAAAAACGTAATTACAAACAATAAAGAAAATGGAATCCGAGTTGAAGACATTGAAAATGTGATTGATCGAAACATAATAAAGAACAATGGACTAGCTGGAATTCGTATTGCAGGAGATCAAACTGCTGCTCGTTCCAATTGTATAAGAGGTAATAACCCAGACATTATGGTAGAAGATTCAATCACTGATTGTACCTTTGCAGACAACGATTGTGAAACGAGTATGCCTTTAGGTTTATGTGAAAGAAATGACGCCATCGATGTACAGGAAGGAGAATCCATTCAAGAAGCTATAGATGAGGCACCGGATGGCTTTCAAATCAATATTGGGGTTGGAGTATTTAATGAGCTAGTTCTTGTTAATAAACGACGGCTCAGAATTGTAGGAGCAGACATGTGTAAAACCATCATTGATGGTACAAATATAGAAGGAGACGGCATTTTTCTAAACAATTTTCTCAATTCAATAGAAAATTTAACCGTTCAAAACTTTGGATCCAATGGCGTTGTTATCGATGATGAATCAAATTCAATAGATAGAGTTTTATCTAAAAATAATAAGGAAGATGGATTTTTGATCTCTAGTGGTGGAGTTTCCATTATTCTTTTAAATGAATGTAAGGCAATAATGAATATGAAAAATGGATTTAATGGATCTAATAGTAATTTTAATTACTTCCTTCGATGTAATGCAAATAAAAATTATCGTGATGGTTTTTTTGTAGAAGGTGGAAATTTACTGTTATTTAACGAAGCTAAAGAGAATAGTATGAATGGCTTTGTGTTAGACGAAGTTAATTTATGTATCGGAAACTGTGCTTTGAGAAATAAAGGAAACGGTTATTTTACCATAGATGAAGCTAATTTTTTATTTCGTAATAAAGTGATTGGAAATTTCTTAAACGGTATTATCAGCGACTCTTTTGAAGCTATATTTTGGGGTAATATATGTAACCAAAATGATGGGGACGGAATTGAAATAAATAACGAAAACAATGTAGTCGTTCGGAATATTTGTCAGTTAAACAAAGCGAATGGAATTCAAATAAATGAAGACACTGATCTTGATAGCATTATAGATCATAATTGTGTAGAAAACAATCAAGAAGCTGGAATCATCATTGAAGAAACAGATGCTGATTTCTTTGGCATCCGTTCTAACTGTTTATCAGGCAATAACCCAGACATTCAAAATAATTCACTAGAAGTCGATAATATTGCAATCGATGAAAATAAATGTAACTCTAGTATCCCAGACGGGCTTTGTGAAGAATCTTGTGGAACGAAAAAGTTTTTTAAGAGGTAACAAGGAATTTTTTTAACACTATTCATAGTAAGTTTGGAAGCAGTTTAGATTTTCCTTTCATAGTATATATTACATCATATATAGATAGATATTATGGGAAAGGGAGCTTTTTAAGTCTTTAGACAAACTTATATAGTAAATTCAAAACCCTGCAAATTTAACAGTTGGGTTATTTATTGTTAAGGAGAGTGGATAGATTGGAATTAAATATCAATTGGTATTGTTTATATAGCTCCTAGTGGTCCAAAACAAGCTATTCTTGTCGGTATTGTAATGGGATTAGCTGTTGATCCCACTGACTTTTAGGTAGTTGGTGGGGACTAAATTTTAAATCGCTGAGATCTTGAAACCCTTGAAGGATTGTTTATTTGTTGTTGATTCGCCGGTAAGATTCTTGTTATTGCACATGTGGAAAAGACGTCTATATCACCTGCACTTGAAATAAACCTACAAACGACAATGCCTTCCCCAACTTCTAATATTGTTTCTGTAAAGTTAAAGCCCTCACTTAGAAACGAAATGTTCACTAATTGCCCTTTCATAGAATTTACTAGGTTTGTCATTGGATCTTCACAACATGCACATTCCCCTTTGCTTTTTTTAATTGGTTGTTTAATATCTAATGGATTTCCCACGTTAGATATTGAAACAAATGTAATATTACAAATTGGAAGCTGACCAATATTTGTATATGCAATGAAATCTTTAACTTTGTTAATTGTAACAGAGTCAAAAGTAGATATAGGAGTTAAAATAACTAGACCTGGAATACCTACCAATTGTTCCAAAACACACTGCATCGGACATACGCAACAATCACACTTGCTCTCATCAAAAACACCCATTGAAACACTTCCTTTTAGTTTTTTATCAGTGTATTCATGTAAGTATTGCTTTGACTGGACGTGTGTACTGTTTTCCAAAATTGTACTATAGCATATTAAGTTTGATGATATTGTGGGGGTGTCCTGATGCTTACCGACCTTGAACGAAAGGTATTACTGTTGAAAATCCGGCTTTGATAGCACATTTCTTTTATCAAGTATATGAAGAATAAACAAGGAAATTATTATAAGATATTTATTTAACCAATAGAAAGGGAGATTTATGTAAAAAACAGCCCGTTGTATATGAAAAAAGGCTGTATAGTAAGTTAATTAATAAGCAATTTAGCAATTTAACTATAAAAAATAAAATGGAATAGATATTACTAAAACACCTATTATTGTTGTACCTAATGACCTCCAAAATGAAAATTGATGAGCTTCAGCCAAACATTTTATAGTTATGAAAATAGCCCATATGCCTATAATATAATCAAGTGAATTAAGGATAATAAATAATCTTTCAAGTAATAAACTACTCTCAATTCTAGGTTTATATTCAGTATAATTCTCAATTCCAAATAATAATAAGGAAGGTATTGCAACAAATATTAATAAATATACTTGTGGAATAAGAGAATAGGCGTAGGCATTACGGACTTCTTGAGTGGTACCTTTACCTCCTAACAAACTTCCAAACCATCGTAATAATATAGGATATATATAATATGCACCTACTGCTAAAATGAGTGAACCTATTATAGAAGTAAATAAAATAGAGGATAGATTCACAGAACTATTTATCTGGTCTATGGAATTAAGTATCAAATATGAAGTTCCAATATCTAAGTCGAAAGATTTAAAAGTACCTAAAAAAATCAATAAAAATAAAAATATTCTACTTGGCTTATTGTTTAAAACGTATCTCATTGTTTGTCTAGGTTTTAACCAAATCGAAAACCAAGGATTTATTACTATATCTTTTTTAAAATCATTTATATTTATATTTTTTTCATGAGTCTCATTGTTTTGTGCTTCCAATCATTGTTCCTCCCTTGATGGTTTTCTTTCGACTTATCCAAAGTGTTCACACTTAGTTATAGATACTAAAATATAAAAAATTTCAGGTTAAAAAGATCATTTACTTGCCATAGACCATCTTTTGATTTTCATTGTATAAATAAACTCATTTTGATAAATGAATGATGCTGATTCTGAATTCATATTTTGAATGATATACACCCTTGTTTGCGTTCCAATAATACAAACACTCGATTATTAATGAGTTTGGGTTCTTCCAACAATTCAATGGTTTCCTCATTCACAAAACTGCTGAAAATATATAATTGATGTTATTAATATTACTAATAAAAAGACGCTTTTTTTATTCTCTTACTCCTCCACTATGATATGTATTTATATAAAAAATTAATAATATAAGTAAAATAACACAAAAATTTTAATTTTAGTATGTGTAAATATTGGATGATTATAATAAAGTTAGTGGTTCGGTCTCATCCCAAATGAGACCATTATCCACTATAGGTAAAGTCTATCAATGTCAAATAAAAGAAAATATGAAGAACACAAATTCCCAATGTCTGCAAGTAAAGGTGATTTTGTGAGCTTAGAGTTACAAGGGTTTCAACAAGTGCTATAGATGATGTTTTGTCGCATCTAGAAGCCTAAAAGCCACGGTATTTGAATGCTAGATACCAGTTTGAAAATAAAATTTTATGATTAAAAGGTTAACAGAAAAAGAGCGTGGAGGTACGTTCTTTTTTTGATGGAAACTATCATCCATTGTGCTTTCATATTTTCTAATAAAAATCAATTTTGATAGGCAGGTGCCTTTTTAAATAGGTGTAGGTAATCACCCAATCGTATAGGTTATTGACTTCATATTTTGTATTGGGGTCATTTATCCATAATATCCTAACAAAATATAAGGACGTGATATACATGGATAGACCATGCGGAAGGAAACGGTACAGATACAAATAATAGAGTGAATGCACATATTATGGGACGATCAGGTTAAGCGGTTGAAGATAACTCGTGGCATTTAGTGAATGATACCTTAATGGCTCTTATAAATGGAAATACGGGAGATGCTTGTTTTGCAGGCAAAATTACTTCGGGTAGAGGGTGTGATTTTGCTGAATTGTTTGAAACGTTGGACGGTAAACCTATCGATGTCGGATACTTTGTTACAACAAAAGGGAAGAAAATAAGAAAAGCTACCGATAGAGATAATTATATCTTGGGTGTAACCAGTGCTGTTCCGACTGTCTTACAAAAGCTAAATCCTGAATATGACCCAGATAAACAGTATATTCCAAGATCAGAAAGACCAGAATGGGAGGTTGTTGGATAAACTGGTCAATTATTTAGTGAGAGACGACGGAACCAGTGAAGTAGATGGATTTTGTAAACCGAACGCTGAAGGAATTGCTACAAAAGCTCAAAGTGGGTATAGAGTTTTAGAACGAACAGGAGAAAATCAAATTTTAATTATTGTAGCAAGTCCTATGCAACTTTAAATGTAATTACACCTATACCTATTTATTTCAAATATACGCATTTACACAAACAAAGGGAAGTTGGATAGCGTAATATATACTGTGAAATACCTTCACAAATATTAACCCATTAAATTGCCTCTGACCAATGAGCTGTTACAGTTCCTTGGTTATTTGTATTTGTGTGAATATCTAGGGATACCAGTCCAAGCAATCTCTTTAGAGGTACATAAGATAAGATGAACGAAAAAAAGTTAGGAGGTAAGTTAATGGGATTGGATAAAGGACCTTTTGTAGTAGCTCATACGTTTTCTGTATTAGAACCGTATGATTCTGGGGCTGAAAATATAATTGTACTTCCTAATGATGGTGATTTTGAGATTGTAGCTACCGTTGAGGTGTGTGTTAAACAGCCACAGAAGACACAAGTGTCACTGGATTCAATGGCTCAAATTGCTGTAGACAATAATTTCATTACTTCTGTAACTTTCGAAGTAACTTATGAGCTCTTTCGTAACGGAGTAGTCATTGCAACGATCAATGATGAAATGGATTACCAACCCAATACTGGTGGAAGACATACAAATTTTCCAAACTTTCCTGTAATAGATAATAATCCAAGTGGTGGAATCAATACGTATGATCTTAAAATTACAAGGGTTTCTACAAATTTCCCTCAAATTAATATCTTCGTCGCATCTAGAAGTTTGAAAGCAACTGTATTTACAGTATAGATACCCAGTTTAAAAATAAAATTTTATTGATAAACGGTTAAAAGAATAGCACTGCTATAGTGCTTTTTTTTATCCCATTTTATATTCTCTATGCATTCGTCCAAACCATTTCAACATCTTTGAATAAAATAAAACATAAGTTCAATGTAAAATGGAGGGGTATGCATGGCTGTATTTAACTTAACTCCTGCCGATAACATTCAAGATGTCATAGATAACGTAAATCCAGGGGATACAATAAACTTAGGCGAAGGGACATATAACCAGTCCATAATTATCAGTATGGGTAAAGACTGTATTCGAATTGTAGGAGCCGGCATTGGAAAAACGATTTTGGATGGAACTGAATTAGGTATAATGAACGGCATAGAGATAGATTCATTTATGGTAACAATTGAAAAACTGACGGTTCAAAACTTTGGAGATCCAGGGATTTTTATTCAAAAAAGTGAAAACATCATAAATCAAGTCAAATCACAAAGCAATCAGAATAATGGAATGGTAATTGCTTCAGATGCTGAAAGAAATTTAATTATTGAATCTGAAGCTAATTTTAATGCAAATCCAGAAGTAGATGTAGATGGTATTCAAGTGAATGGAGATCATAATTATATAGTGAAATGTAAATTCAATGGAAATTCAGGAGATGGATTGGACTTGAACAGTTCCAACAATTTTGTGTTCTTAAATTGTGCAAAAGAAAATGGGGTCAGCGGATTCAATGCAGTTGATGGTAATGTTGTAAATTGTAACTTATTTATTTGTAATCAGGCGATTAAAAATGGAACTGATGGATTTATCATTAATAATACTAGTTTACTATTATGGAATAAAACTTTATGTAACAGTGATGATGGGATAGAAGCAGTTCTTGATAATAATTTGTTATGGGGGAATGAAGTAAAGGAGAATAATGAGGATGGCATTGATGTTAATAGTACTAATAGTAGAATTATCAGAAATAAAGTAGTAAAAAATGGGATTAAGCAAAACGATAGAGGCATTGAAATTAATGGAAATGCAAATATAGTCGATAATAACTGTGTTGAGAACAATGAGCAAGCAGGAATAATTGCAGATCTATTTTTTGATGGTAATGTGATCCGTTCTAATCGTTTAAGAAGAAATAATCCAGATATAGTGAATGAAGGTATTAATACCTTATTCGACGACAACAAATGTATAACAAGTGATCCAGCGGGCTTATGTCAGATAAACAATGAAGTGATAGTAAATGAAGGTGAGAGTATTCAAGCTGCCATTAATGCAGTGACAACAACTGAAGGATTTACGATTCGAGTAGGTGCAGGGACATTTCCTGAAATCATTAATATTGGTCTAGGGAAAGATCGCATCCGCATCATCGGTGCTGGACAAGGAAAAACCACCATAGATGGAGTAGGTCTAGGTGGAATAGGAATTAATATTGACGGGTCTTCTTTTGTGACAATAGAAAACCTAACCGTTCAAAAATGTGATAGTTTTGGCATACGGATAAATACAAGTGACAATATCCTTCATTGTGTGAAAACTTTGAATAATAAAGATGATGGAATCCGTATTGAAGAAATGAAGGAGCGTAATATAGTTATGTATTGTGAGTCAAGTGGAAATGTTGGAGAATTATCTGACGGTATAGAAGTAAATGGAAATCATAATTATGTAGTTTGTAGCCAGTTTAATTCAAATAAATGTAATGGATTACTACTTTTTAGTGGTGAGTTTAATTTGGTACTAAATAGTATTTTTCATGAAAATGAAGGGGATGGATTGCTGTCTTTTGGTAATAACAATTATTTTATTTGTAATATTGCAAGGAAGAATATTGGGGATGGTTTTGATTTTGAAAGTAATGAACTAGATGATGATAATCATATTGTCCTCTTTAATAAAGCCTGTGAGAATGCGGATGATGGACTTTGTGTATGTAATAATACCTTAGTGTGGGGAAATACTTGTATTACTAGTGGTGAGGATGGGATTCAAATAAACAATGATAACAATAGAGTAATTCGCAATACTATAAAGAATAGTGTTGAATCCGGTTTAAGAAATAGTTTGCTTTTTAACATTATCGACAATAATATTATTGTAAATAATAACGGAGGAATTTTGTTGCAGACAGGAAGTGATGATAACAAAGTTCGCTCCAATTGTTTAACAGGTAATTCACTAGATATTATTGACCAAGGTATAAACAATATTATTGATGAAAACAAATGTCAAACGAGTATTCCTGATGGGCTTTGTGAAGATTGTTAAATATGCTGAAAGCCATTGTTAATTCAATGGTTTATTTAAGTTTAACTTGTATTTGAAGAATCCCCCTATCAATTTTTAAGAGTACAAACCTAAAAGACAGTACTGTGCACTCAATTTACATACAGATCTAAAATTTTGAAATTGACTGGAGTTTTTTTAATTGATACGAAAAGTAAAATTACAAGAAGTTGAAGACAATGTTACTTTGTTCGATGAAGAAAGACCTCAGCGTCTAAAATTTGAATTTTATAAATTTCTATACATTCGTCCATACGTTATTCTTTCATCGTGAATATAATGCATTTAATAAAAAGTCTAAATCAGAAAGGACAAAACGAAAATGACTGTACGGAAAGTTCCAACTGCTGAATTTCCAACGATTAATGATGCATTAGTAGTATCTGCTCCATACGATACTATTAGAGTAGGTGAAGGAAATTTCTCTGAAGCGCTTACTATTAATATAGATGGTCTTCGCATTATTGGAGCAGGTAAAGGAAAAACAATCATTGATGGGCAGACCTTAGGGGCTAGTGATGGCATTACAATAAATAATCAATTAGTTACCATTGAAAATTTAACAGTGCAGAATTTTAAAGGCACAGGTATTTTTGTGAATTTTCAAAATAATATTGTCCATAAGGTACAAGTCATAAATAATGAAATAGGAATTGAACTAAACAATGGAAGTAGAAATATGGTATTTGAGTGCGATATAAATGGAAATGTTGGAGATGGAATAATTTCAAGAAGAGGTAATACTTTTATTATGCATTGTAAATTAATAAATAATAAATCTAACGGACTATTAGTAGAAAGCAATGTTAGTAAGAATTTAATTTTTTGTTGTGTAGCCGAACAAAACACTAAAAATGGATTTTTCGTGGGAGGAAGACTATGTTATGTCTTTTCCAATGCTGCTATAAAAAATGGGGACAACGGTTTTAGTGATTCCATTACATCGTTTGAAAATATATATGCATTTAACAAATCATTGGATAATATGATGAATGGATTTTTAATAGATAGTGAAGTAACATTATTTGATAATGTTAGTAAAAACAATGTTTTAAATGGTATATCAGCAATGAATGGCGTAACAAGAATTATAAAAAATCATGTAAGCAATAATAAAAAAGCTGGAATTCAGGTGGGAAGCAATGAGAATGTCATTGATCGAAACTTCGTAAAAAATAACAAGGAGGCTGGCGTTCATATAGCTGGTGATGAAACTGCTGTCCGTTCGAACTGTATAAGAGGAAATAATCCAGATATCTTGTTGGAAGAATCAATAATGGACAGTACATTTGCAGAAAATGATTGTGAAACAAGTATCCCGCAAGGATTATGCGAAGAAAATGATATCATAAATGTCCAAAAAGGAAAATCTATTCAACAAGCTGTAAATGGTGCAGAAGATGGTTTTCAAATAAACGTGAATGAAGGCATTTTTCATGAGCAAGTGAACATTCCTATTAGTAAACAACGTCTTAGAATTGTTGGATCAGGTAGATGTAAAACAATCCTTGATGGCACAAATATAGAAGGGGATGGGATTACAATTAGCAGCCGCCTCAATTCTTTAGAGAATCTCACGGTACAAAATTTTGGGGTCAATGGAGTAAATATAGAGGAGGATTTTAATACATTAGAAAAAATTCAATCAAAAAATAATATTGAAGATGGATTTATGATCACTGAAGATGTAAGTTTTTTCAATCATTGTGAAGCAATTATGAATGGAAGAAATGGGTTTAATGGCGAAGATACTAATTACTTTATTAAATGTAAAGCAAACAAAAATCAAAGTCATGGTTTCATAGTTGTAGATTGCAATATATTTTTATTTAACGAGGCAAAAAATAACATCTTGAATGGCTTTTCATTCAATGATGAACATATTTGCATCGAAAATTGTGCTATAGATAATAGAGCCAACGGATTCCTCTCTCGATTTGATGATAATTTATGGTTTTTGAATAAAGCAATTGGAAATTCATTAAATGGTATTGAAGTAAATGAAATTGATCATATCATTTGGGGTAATGTATGTAATAAAAATCAAAGTAACGGTGTTGAGTTGACTGGCTTTAATAATCGTGTTCTAAAGAATATATGTCAAATGAATAAAGACAATGGAATAAAAGTAATTGAAATACTTCAACCAGAAGTTAACACGATTATAGATCAAAATTGTATAGAAAACAATGGAGAAGCTGGCATTATTATAGAAGATTCAACAATTGATTTTTTTGGTATCCGTTCGAACTGTTTATCTGGTAACAACCCAGATATCCAGAATAATTCTTTAGAAGATAATAATATGTCAATTGATGAAAATAAATGTAACACAAGTATTCCAGATGGGCTTTGTGAAGGCATTTGTGAATTGAAGAAGTTTTATAAGAGATAATTGTGCTTTTCTATGAGCTCTTTTTTTACATTCCAGCCCATAGATAAGAGTCCAAGCAACTTCATTATATGGTTCATATGATAGTATGAAATGTTATTTTAATTTAATTTAAGAGTTAGGAGGATATTATATGGGATTAAAGAAAGAATCTATTGTCATAGCTCAGACTTTCTCGGTATTAGATCCATATGATCCTGAGGCTGAAAATATAATTGTACTTCTTAATAATGGTGATTTTGCGATTGTGGCTACTGTCGATGTATGTGTTAAGGATCCACAGAAAACACAGGTATGCATTGATTCAATGGTACAAATTGCTGTAAATAATGATGATGGACCTCCTTCTGTAACTTTTGAAGTAACATATGAACTCCTACGCAATGGCACTATCATTGCAACGATCAATGATGAAATGGATTATGAGGCTGGCGATAGACATACAAACTTTCCAAACTTCCCTTTAGTAGATAATAATCCAAGTACTGGAATCAATACGTATGAACTAAGAATTACAAGAGTTTCAACAAATGCACAAGGAGATATTTTTGTTGCTTCAAGAAGTCTTAAAGCAACAGTATTTACAGAATAAATACTCGTTTAAAAATAAAATTTTATTATTAAACGGTTAACAGAAGGGCACTGATAAGGTGTTCTTTTTTTTGTTGGGAAAATATCATCCATTATGCTCATAAAAATAGTTTTAATTATGTTTGTTTTTTCAAGTAAATCTTTGTACCTACTATTCTACTATTATTTATATGTTTTATCATACAATACTCAAAAAAATATAAATATAATATACATATATGTATATTTATATTTGTAATACAAAGAATTTGCAGGATAAATTAGTATAAACTCATTATTTTTATTAAATACGAGGATATATAGTATTTTTATTTATGGAATTAATAATCTATAGTGTATTAAGAGAGAAAAAAATAACTTTAGAAGGATTTTTAATAAAAAAACTTGTGAGAGTCTTTTTGATGCTTCATATGAAATCTACTATTGTTGAGATAGTTTGATGGAAAAAACATAAAGAAGGAGGAGGTGATTTTGATGAAAAAAATTATGCTTTTGGTGGTTGCTATCACTATAATCACATTTTCACAAAGTAACGTTATTTTAGCTGATGGTCCTGGATGTCCACTCAATAATGATGTGTGCTTTGAACAGAAATGATTAGATGAGTTCGTGAGTGAAGGTCTATTGTTTATTCAAGTAGTTTTATGATTAAACGGTAAACAAGAATGGCGCTGATACTGATATAGTGCCTTTTTTTGTTGGGAAATAACTATTCGATTGAAGAACAGATGATACTGATGAGGTACTATGAATAACAACCCATTTTACATGATTAAATTTTCCTTTATGCATCCGTCCAATCCAATTTATGATTTCGCGAATATACTCTATAAACGAACGATTTCAAAAAAAAATGGTGAGGAGTGAACAACATGGTCATTAACGTTCCAGCAGATGAGCCGACGATTAATGATGCTTTGTTAGTAGCAAGTGCTGGTGATACCATAAGAGTTGCTGCGATTACCTGCAATGAATCGATCACGATAGGAGCAGGATTGGATTGCATACGAATAATAGGGTCAGGGATTGGGAAAACGATTGTGGATGGCGTTGGATTAGGTGTAAACACAATTGGATTTGATATTCAGGGATCAGGATTTATAGCGATTGAAAATCTATCGGTTCGTAATTTTGATAGTTTTGGTATTCAAATTAGTACTACGGAAAATATTATTCATAAAGTTGAGGTATTAAATAATGGAGATGATGGCATTCAGATAGGTGCTGAACGGAATTTAGTTATGTCATCAAAAATCAAATCAAATTCAGGCAGAGGTATAAATGATTTATCAAATAATTACCTTGTGTCAAATGATATCTTAAATAATGAAATTGATGGAATTATTTTCGCTGAGGAAAGCAGCTTAGCTTTAAAAAATGTAATTAAAGGGAACAAGAACGCAGGAATAAGCTCACGTGCTCCAAATAATTTAATCATTAATAATACTGTTTTAAAAAATGAAGATGAAGGAATTCAATCATCATTTGGGGATTTTATATTCGCAAATAAAGTAATTAAAAACTTAGGAATTGGTATTGATTTGCGTGGAGGTTCAAACATTTTAGTTTGGGCAAATGATGTGAAATGTAATGATCAAAATGGCATGTTTTCTAGAGTGGATCGACAGAAAATGATTAGAAATAATATCATGAATAACGGTAATATAGGGATTGAAATCCGAACAACTACCGATAATAACTTAATAGATAATAACTGTATTGAAAATAATACAAATCAAGGAATACTAATTAATCCAAATTCTATTGATAACGTCATCCGATCTAATAAATTAGCAGGTAATACACCAGATATAGATAATGAAGGGATGAATACGTTATTTGACAACAACAAATGTAGAACGAGTGATCCAGCGGGTTTATGTCAAATAAATAATGAAGTGATAGTAAATGAAGGTGAGAGTATTCAAACTGCCATTAATGCTGTGACAACAACTGAAGGTTTTACGATTCGAGTAGGTGCAGGAACATTTCCTGAAATCCTCAATATTGGTCTAGGGAAAGATCGCATCCGCATCATCGGTGCTGGACAAGGAAAAACGATCATAGATGGAGTAGGTCTAGGTGGAATAGGAATTAATATTGATGAGTCTTCTTTTGTGACCATAGAAAATTTAACCGTTAAAAATTGTGATAGCTCTGGAATACGAATTAATACTAGTGATAATATACTACATTGTGTAACTGTGTTTGGAAATTTAAACGATGGTATGTTCATAACGGAATTCAGCGAACGAAATATGATCATGAATTGCGATTCGAGTGGAAATAATGGTTTGGGAATTTCAGTAGACGGCGATCACAACTATATCATTTGTAGTCAGTGTAATAGAAATAGCTTAGAGGGTATAAGATTTAATCAGGGTGAGTTTAACCTGGCATTTCATAATTTTTGTGATGGAAATCTTGAAGGAATAGAGCCGGCTGGCGAAAATAATTTTATTATTAGTAATTGTGTATTGAATAATCAGGATGGTATTGAAGCAGATGGTGATTTCAATTTAGTTCTTTGGAACAAAGCATGTAATAATAACCGTGATGGAATTGATGTAGAAGATAAA